>CAZTDK010000407.1:0-6173 GCA_964611965.1 uncultured Binatia bacterium (SeqCode)
TTTCACATGCGCCGGCGGTTCCTCCAGGGTCTTGAGCAGCGCGTTGAAGGCGCTGGTCGACAGCATGTGCACTTCGTCGATGATGTAGATCTTGAAGCGGCTCTTGGCCGGCTGGTAACGGACGTTCTCGATGATCTCCCGCACGTCGTCGACGCCGGTGTTGGAGGCACCGTCGATCTCCAAAACGTCGACCGAGTTGCCGGCGGTGATTTCCTTGCAGTTGCTGCACGTGTTGCACGGTGTCGGGGTTGGACCGTGCTCGCAGTTCAGCGCCTTGGCCAAAATACGGGCGGCCGTGGTCTTGCCAACACCGCGCACGCCGGTGAAGAGGAACGCGTGCGCCACACGGTCGCTGCGGATGGCGTTGCTCAGCGTCTGACTGACGTGCTCTTGGCCGACGAGCTCGTCAAAAGTTTGCGGGCGCCACTTGCGGGCGAAGACCAGGTAACTCATGGCAGAATGCTCGTAGCACGTGGCACGTCGCGTGTCGTCCTCTGGCGCGCCGGATCGCGCGCGGTTCGTAGCATGACACGCGTCGCCCCAGGATACCTCATGCGCGCCACTCGCAATTGGCTTGTATTCCGACCACGAGCCACGTGCAACGAGCCACGCGCCTTGCCAGGCGGCCACTAGTGATAGCTAGGTTTCCCCACGGCACAGAGAAGCCTTCGGTACCGCTGCTTCCTTCCGGACCTGACGGGGTTCGCGATGCCCTCTTGCGCGGGACCTAGCTATCACTAGTGACCACCATTCACTCGACCGCCGCACCGACGGACACCCAATGTTCGCACGTCACAGCGGGCGCGTCCAGCACCCGGCGGCGGAAAAACGGAGAGGGTGGGATTCGAACCCACGGTACCTGTGAGGGTACACACGCTTTCCAAGCGTGCGCCTTCGGCCGCTCGGCCACCTCTCCGTGGCGCTCCCTTCTTACGTTCACCGGCGTGCAGTTGCAACGTGTTTCGTCCGGCGTGTATAGCGTGACTGGTCGGCGGTGTCACTCGGCACGCGCCACATGCTGCCACGCTGCACGCCAGTTGCGTGGATGATGGGAGGAGGAATCCGATGCAATGGCTCATCGACGGCTGGTTCGAGTTGGGACGGGAAATTCGTCCCCAACGTTACTCGGCACGCACGCGTGACGGCTGGCGCCTGGCGCTTTATCGCTTCCCACTGCGCCGCAGCGCGCATCGCACGCCGGTCGTCTTGTGTCACGGCATGTCGTCGAACCGATGGGACATGGACGGTCCCGGGCGGATCTCGATGGCCCGGTATCTCCAGCGCTACGGCTACGATGTCTGGGTCGTCGAGCTGCGCGGTGCCGGACGATCGACGCGTCCCACCATATGGAACCGGAAGTCCTTCAACTGGACCTTCGAGGACTATGTTCAGCACGATGCGCCGGCAATCCTCAAGACGGTGTTGCGCGAAACCGGGGTGCGCCAGGTGCATTGGGTCGGCCATTCCATGGGTGGCATGATTGCGTACGCGTTGCTGATGAGTCCGGTGCACAAGAAGATCGCCAGCGCCGTGACGCTGGGCTCACCAACCATGAGCGATGTGGGGCATCCGCTCATCGACTTCGGCATACCCTACCGTGGCTTGTTGCGCATGTGGTCGGGACGCATACCAACGGGCATCGTCGCGCGGTTGGCGGCGCCATTCGCGGCGCTGGTCACCGGCGTCCTGGGCGACAGCATCTCCGAGCTCGGCTGGCATCCCGGCAACGCCGACGTGCGCTTGCTGCGCACCTTGATGCTGACGGCCGTCGACGACCTGCCCACGTCGCTGCTGCGCGAGTTCGCGCGCTGGTACGACACGAAGGAAATGAGCGACCGCTACGGCGTGTTCGATTTCACCGAGCACCTCGAGCGGGTAACCACCCCCATTCTGATCATCGCCGGCAGCAAGGACGGCCTCACACCCGCGCGCGATCTGGAGCGCGTGTATGCGCGCGTGGCCTCGCGCGACAAGGCATTCCGCGTCATCGGTAAGGCCACCGGCTTTGCGCACGACTACAGTCACGCCGATCTCGTGCTCGGCTTGCACGCACCAGACGACGTCTATCCAGTCGTTCTGGAATGGCTCGAGGCCCATCGCCTGACCGTCGAGCGCAACGGACGGCCGTCCTTGCATGCCGTGACCGCCGACACTCCATCCATATGAGATTGGTCGTGTTGGATGGATACACCCTGAACCCGGGAGACAACCCGTGGGATGAGGTGGCCGCGCAGGGTAGTCTGACGGTTTACGATCGGACGCCGGAGGCACTCGTCATCGAGCGGGCGCTGCCGGCGGAGATCCTTCTGACAAACAAGACGCCACTGACCGCCCCGATGCTTGCGCAGCTGCCGGCGCTGCGTTTCATTTCAGTCCTGGCGACCGGCTACAATATCGTGGACGTCGTAGCGGCGCGCCAGCACGGCATCCCCGTTTCCAACGTGCCAGAGTATGGCACCGACTCCGTTGCCCAGCATGTCTTCGCCTTGCTCCTGGAGCTCGGCCATCGTGTCGCCGAACACAGCACGGCGGTGCGTGCCGGCGAATGGACGGCCGCGCCGGATTTCTGTTTCTGGAAGGCACCGCCGCTCGAGCTGGCGGGCCTGACGATGGGAATCGTCGGCTTCGGGCGCATCGGCCAGCGGGTCGCCGCGGTGGCGAGCGCCTTCGGCATGCACGTAATCGCCGCCGGTCGCACCCACGCGCCGAGCACCGGCGTAGAGCGCGCAAGCGTGGAGGAGGTCTTTGCGCGCAGCGATGTGGTCAGCCTGCACTGCCCGCTGACCACCGAGAACTCCAGATTCGTCAATCGGGCGTTACTGCGGCACATGAAGCCGACGGCCTTCTTCATCAATACCGCCCGCGGCGGCCTGGTCGACGAAGCGGCGCTGGCGGCCGCCTTGAACGCGGACCAGCTGGCGGGCGCCGCCGTCGATGTCGTATCCGTGGAGCCCATGCGCCCCGACAATCCGTTGCTCGGCGTGCGCAACTGCTTCATCACGCCGCACCTGGCCTGGGCCAGCCTGGCAGCGCGACGTCGTCTGATGACGCAGACGGCGCATAACCTCGCCGCATTTCTGGCTGGCCGCGCGATCAACGTGGTCAATTGAGGGCCGCGCACAAGATCAAAGCTCACGCAGAGCCACAGACGCTACCGCTCCGCTTCCCATCCGCCCACATTCGCAATGATCTTGAATGAGGGGTGACGTCGCGACAGCGCAGGCGCTAGACCTTTGCGCTCGAACGTGGCTCGACAGGCTCATGCGCGGGGCGTAGCATCGTCGTTGTCAGCGGTCCGACGTCAGTGACACCGGGAAAGGAGGTCGACTATGGTTACCCGGGCTGATGCATCAACCACGGCTGGGTTCCCCACCCAGACTACGGAGATCGCCAAGCTCTATCAGGAGGGAATCGTCGCCGGTGTACTTGGTGCGGCGGTGATCGCGGTCTGGTTTCTAATCTTCGACACCCTCGCTGGGCGGCCGCTGTATACGCCGACGGTTCTTGGAACGGCCCTGTTCCGTCACGACACCGGTCTCGGTCACCCCGAGGCGACTACCGCGTCGTTCGACATGGTGTTGGTGTTTACCTGGGTGCACGTCTTGGTCTTCGGCGTCATCGGCGGCGTCGCGTCGCACCTGCTGGCTCTCGCCGAACGCCGGCCGAATCTCGGCTTCGGTGTGGTCCTGTTCTTCGTGATTTTCGAGTTCGGCTTCATGACCGCCCTGATGATCTTCGCACAGGATGTGCTGCTGGCGTTGGCGTGGGAGAAGGTTCTCGCCGGCAACATCCTCGCTGCTGCCGCAATGGCGGTGTACCTGTGGCGCCGGCACCCGCACCTGCGGATTGAACCGTAAGAGGCAAGTGCTGAGTGCTGAGTCCTGAGCGAAAAAGAATTCGGATCTCAGCACTCGGAACCCAGGACTCAGGACTCAGGACTCGCGAGCAGTCGGGCAAACTGCTCTCCCATGCGCGCGTCCATCGTGGCACCGATCTCGTCGTTGATCTGATCGACGATTGCCTGCTGCGCGCGCAGCTCCTCGGTGAATCCCTCATCCTGAAATTGGCGGATCAGCTCGCTGAGGTAGCGCACGTGATATTCCTCGTCGGCGGCGATGTCTTCGATGACCCGCCGCGTGCCGAGATCCATGCCGCAGCTCTGCCAGACGATGTGCAGAAAATCGAGGGCGTCCTTCTCGATGCGATGAGCACCAACGGCAAAACCGACGAGATCGCGGTTTTCGATCGGCGTCTGCGCGATGATCTTCTCTTCGAGTGGCTGGCGACCGGAGGAGGCGGCGCGGCCAGCCTCGGAGAGCTGTTCGAGGAAATCGAGCTCTTTGGCCACCGGCCGCAGCGCAGCAACACCGGCGACCTCGATCATGCGCTTGGCGAGGAGGTACTGATGTCGCCCCTCGTCGGCGGTGTGACGGATGACCTTTGCCTTCACGCCCGGATCAACGATCAGCTCGACGAATGCCGACAGATCACGCGCCCCGCGCACTTCACCGACGCGAAAGCTGTTGAGGACGAATAATTTGGCCTTGGTATTGCGCAGCACCGGTGTCATGAAGTCAATCGCCTGTTGCGGATCGATCTGCGGCATGTGGAACCCTCCCTCTGTGCGGTCTCAAACTCATTATCAGAAGCCCGCAGCACAGGCCACGGGGGCCTGCGGCCGGCGTCTCTTCTATGGACCGCTCCCCTATGGACCGCTCCCCCCTTCGGGGAGCCTCAGGGCAGGATTGGTCGCTAGGGTCGCCAAGTCCGACAGGGTGCGAGCGGTTCCTCCAGCAACACCCGCCGCAGCGCGGTTCGCGCTTCCCAACCGCCGCTTTGCCCAGTATCGTAGCCGCACGATGCGTATCCTCTTCGCCAGTTTGCTCGCGACGCTCCTTGCGGCTCCCGCCTGGGCGCAGCCGCGCAGCTTTCTCTACCAACTGCAGAACCTCGACGTGGCGCAGGCCGGCGCATCGCCGTTTGATCTGGTGGTCGCCGACTATAGCCTCGACGGTTCGGGGAGTACCAAGCTGTCGACGGCGGACGTCGCGACGCTGCGCAATGGGGGCCGCGTTGCGCTCGCGTACCTGAGTATTGGCGAAGCCGAAAACTATCGCTTCTATTGGCAGGCATCGTGGCATCCGGGTTCACCAGCATGGCTCGGCCCGGCAGACCCAAGCTATCCGGACAATTTCAAGGTGCGGTACTGGGATCCAGCCTGGCAGAGCGTCATCTTCGGAGCGTCGGGTGCGTACCTGGATCAAATCATCGATCAGGGCTTTGACGGCGTGTACCTCGACGTCATCGATGCGTTCGAGTTCTGGGGGCCAGACGGAAACAACGAGCGTCCAACCGCTGCCCAGGACATGGTCGACTTCGTCACAGCCATCGCGACCTATGCGCGCGTGACCAGGGGCAAGCCGGACTTTCAAGTCTTCCCGCAGAATGGCGCGCAGCTGGCGACCGTCGATCCGAGCTACATCACCACCGTCTCCGGCATTGGGGCCGAGGATACGTGGAGCAACGGCAACCGCATCCAGACTTTGTATCAAAGCGAGCACGTCACCGCGTGGCTCGATTTGTTCCGCGACGCCGGAAAAATCGTGCTGGTAATCGACTACCCCACCATCCCATCGCTCGTCGACACGTTCTATTCGCTCGCCGAGGCGCGCGGATACGTCGCGTACAATCCCCCGCGCGCGCTCGATCAATACCGCCTGAACCCGAAACATCCGCCGGCGCCGGCGGGACCAACGGTGACCTTGAATGGTCCTGCAGACAACACCGACGTGGTGACAGCAACACCGCCGACCTTCACTTGGATCGGTAGCAGCGGTGCCACGGACTACCAGATTTACTTTTCGGGCTTTGATTCCTATCGGAAACCCATCAAGTTTCCGTCAGCCACGGGGTTTCTCGCCGCGTCCAACTTCACACCGACGACGGCGCAGTGGAGACGTATCATCCGGCAAGCGACCAACAACGGCTATGGGGCGATCTACTGGTGGGTGGAAGCGCGCGACAGCAGCGGCGCGTTGCGCTCGAGCCGTGCCCGCCGGTTGGTCAAGCTGCACGAGGCGGTGTCGACAACCATCTTCTGGATCGGCGAGCCGGCCGATGCCGACAATGGCTTCATCGCCAATGACGACAGCGCTTGGGACGAGTGCTGGAAA
>CAZTDK010000408.1:0-6171 GCA_964611965.1 uncultured Binatia bacterium (SeqCode)
AGGGGCCTGCGGCCGGCGTCTTTTCTACGCGACCGCTCCCCGTTGGGTCGCTATGCGGTGCCGTCGCAGTAACTCGGCTGGCGCGGAGCGTGTTCCCACGCGCACGCGTGTTTAACCAGCTAATCGGAGCTTGAAGTTCTGTAGAAACCTAACGGAGCGGCCATCCGAGAGAAGGCCGCCGCAGGCCTCAATCCAAGTCGTTGCCGTTCATCCCCGCGTTCTTGCGCGCCTGCTCGACCAACTCTGTGGCCACGGCACCGATGCGCGTCGGATCATCCACCGGCGTGGCGGTCGGGCCCCGGTGCCAGCCTTCGGCGACCGCGAGGACATGCCCGGAGGCTTCAAATACGCGTCCGGTGATGTGCGCCGACTCGGCACTTGCCAGCCAGGTGACGATCGGCGCGATCCAACGCGGGTGCAAGAGAGCCTTGTCTTCCTCGTTGCCGCGGCCCATGCCGAGGTCTTCCGTCATGCGCGTCAGCGCGCCTGGCGCCACCGCGTTCACCGTGATGCCGTAGCGCTTGAGCTCGCGCGCCGCGATGATGGTGAACGCCGCGATGCCGGCCTTGGCGGCGCCGTAGTTCGTCTGGCCGGGATTACCGTAGATGCCGGAGACCGATGTCGTATTGATGATGCGTGCGTCGACCGGCTTGCCCGCCTTCGCCTGATCGCGCCAATGCGCGGCGGCGAAGTGCGCCGGTCCAAACGTGCCTTTGAGATGCACTTTGATGACCGCGTCCCACTCGGCCTCGCTCATGTTCACCAACATGCGATCGCGCAGGATGCCGGCGTTGTTGACCAGCACGTCGAGGCGGCCAAACGTGGCGACCGCTTGCTCGATCATGCGCTGCGCGCCGGTCCAGTCGCTGACGTCGTCGCCGTTGACGAGGGCCTCACCACCGGCGGCTTTGATTTCCTTGACCACGTCGGCTGCCGGTCCGAGTGAAGCACCGCTGCCGTCGCGCTCGCCGCCGAGGTCGTTGACCACGACCTTGGCACCGTGCGCGGCCAACATGAGCGCGTGCTCGCGGCCGATCCCGCGGCCCGCGCCGGTGACGATGGCGACACGTCCTTCGCACAACTTGCCCATGGGCCCCTCCTTGGTATCGGTCAGTCTGTGAGAACAGCTCTCGCTGGTTCGCTTACGCCACCCGCACCGCGGAAGCAACGCTGGCAGTGCGGTGCAGAGGCGTCTACATGAGAGCTTGCAATGGTGACGCGATCGTTGGGGAGATGGCTTCCGAAACTGGTGCTGGCCGCGATCTTCTTGAGCTGCGCCTCCGCCGCGCCGCCGGCCTCATCCGAGCAGACACCAACGCCACCGCATGCTGGCACCCACGATGCCACGTCGCACCACTCCTTCGCAGACGTCGGGAGCTGGGTGGCGGTCTTCGACGACCCGGCGCGCGCTGCCTGGCAGAAGCCGGCGGCGGTCGTGGCCGCGTTGCAGCTGCGCCCCGGTATGTCGGTCGCGGATCTCGGTGCCGGCACCGGATACTTCAGCCGTTACCTCGCCGCCGCCGTCGGCGACACGGGCACCGTGTTCGCGGTCCACACGGAGCCGAATCTCGTGGCGCACCTGCGTGAACGGGCGGAGCACGAGCACACACCCAACGTCGTGCCCATCCTGGCTTCGGCTGACAACCCGCGCCTGCCGGCGTCCGGTGTCGATGTCGTGCTGATCGTCGACACGGTGCATCACATCGATGATCGGACCAACTACCTGCGGCGGCTGCGGCAGGTGCTGAAGCCCGGTGGCCGCGTGGCGATCATCGATTTCAAGAAAGAGGACATCCCCGTAGGCCCGCCGCCGGAGCACAAGCTGGCGCGCGCGCAGATCGTCGAAGAGCTCACCAGTGCGGGGTATCGATTGGTCGCGGAGCCCGACGTGCTCCCGTATCAGTACTTCCTGATTTTCCAGGCGGCTTGACGACCTGACGCGCAGGCAGGGACGCCTGCGCCACCGGATTGTGGATGGCTTGCAACGCCAGTGACGCCGCCGTCACTGGCTGATGCACTGTTCCAACGGGCTGATGGTTCAGCCGGCCTGTCCCAACCGGATCGCCTGTGTGGGACAGCGCCGCGCCGCTTCGCGGATGCGGTCGGCGTACGGCGTCGGATCCACACCCAGGCGCACCTGCGCGCACCCGCCGTGGGCGCGGGGCTCGAAGATCTCGGGGCACACATCGAGACATTTAGTGCACGTGCTTTGCGTGCTCGTTGCACTTCCGGGCCTGATTTGTACGTCCAACCCGGCGACAAGGTCGCGTACCGGTGTGCGCCCACGCCACGGCAGCCAGTGTGCGCACCGCGCGCGCAGCGTTCTGCGGGCCCAGGCGGATTTGAGATCCTCGAACAGCGAGTAGGCCACCGGCGTCAGCAGCAAGGTGATCAACAAGCACAGGGTCTGCCCGCCCATCACCACGATGCCGATGGAGCGGTTGGTGACCGCGCCGTCGCCGGTGGAGAACACCAGCGGGATCATGCCGGCGACCAACGAGATCGTCGTCATTAGAATGGGGCGCAAGCGCTCGCGATTGGCTTGCAGGATCGCATCGTGCATCTCTACCCCGGCGGCACGCAAACCAATGGTGTGATCGATTTGCAGGATGGCGTTCTTCTTGACGATGCCGAACAGCAACAGAATGCCCAGCGCACTGAAGACGTTGAACGTCGCGCCGACGCTGAGCAGGGACATCAAGGCGAAGGGCACCGCCAACGGCAGGGACAGCAGAATGGTGATCGGGTGCAGGAAGCTTTCGAACTGGCTGGCGAGCACCATGTACATGAAGATCACTGACAGCAAGAAGGCGATCCGAAATCCCGACATGGTTTCGGCCAACAGCTTGCCCATGCCGGTCACGCCGGTGTGATACCCAGCCGGGATGTCGAGCTGCCCGATACCGCGGTCCACGGCGTGTAGTGCGTCGCCGAGCGCAAACCCCGGCGCCATGTTGGCCAGCAAGCTGATCTCCCGCTCGCGGTTGTGCCGATCGATTTGCGCCGGGCCGGTGCCCGGGATCGTGTCACTGACACTATCGAGGCGCACCCGGCCCAGCCGCGCCGACGGCACCATCAACTGCCCCAACGTATCCGGATCCGACCGGTCACCTTCCTGCAACCGTAGGCGCACATCGTAGAGATCCAGCCCGTCTTTGAAGGAAGTGATGACGTCACCCTTGACCATCGTGCGTAACCCAAGCGCAATGTCCGAGGGTGCGACGCCGAGATCCGCCGCCTTGGCGCGGTTGATCCGGACCTGGAGCTCGGGCTTGCCGGGTTCGGAGGTCGAGTCGATGTCGACGATCCCCGGCGTCGCCGCCATGACGCCGCGCACCTGATTCGTCAAGCGCTCGAGCACGCCGAGATCCGGCCCTTGCACGTTGTAGATGACCTCCGCGGAGCGCATGCCGCTGCCGGACATCGGCGGCGGCTGATCGACGCTGCTGCGCAGCTCCGGATAGTTCCGCAAGATCTCGCGCACGCGGGTCATGATCTCGAATTGGCTGACGCTGCGCTCGCGAACGTTCTGGAGGACCACGACCATCTGTGCCGTGGTCACCGAATCAGTCTCGGGAGAGCCGACGTTGACGGTGAGATGCTCAATACTTGGCAGCTGACGCACCTCGGCTTCGATGCGCCGCATGACGGCATCGGTCCGCGCCAAGGTGTACCCTTGCGGCGTTTTGATATTCACTTCGAAATCGCCGCGATCGTCCTCCGGAATAAATCCGGTGCCGACGAAACGCGCGACCAGCGGAATTGCCGCCATCGTCAGGAAGGCTGTCAGCACGACCACCCAGCGGTGGCGCATCGCGGCGCGCAGCACCGCGGTATAGGCGTGGTCGATGGGGCGAAAGAACCAGGCTTCGCGCGACAGGCCCTTGCCCGGCACGTGACGCAGGAAGCGTGACGACAGCATCGGCGTCAGGGTGAACGCGACCAGCAGCGACACCATGATCGCACCCGCCATGGTGAGCCCGAAGCTCTTGAGAAATGACCCCATGACTCCCGGAATGAAAGCGACGGGGACGAAGATGACCACCAGCGACAGCGTCGTGGCACTGACTGCCAGGCCGACCTCGGCGGTCGCGGCGCGCGCCGCGTCGAACGGCGACATGTTCTTTTCTTCGATGAAGCGGAAGATGTTCTCCAGCACGACGATGGCGTCGTCGATGACGATGCCCACCGAGAGCGTCAGCGCCAGCAGGGTCAGCCAGTTCAGTGTGAAGCCCATGACCTTCATGAAGGCGAACGTGGCGACGACCGAGCAGGGGATCGCCACCGCGGCAATCAATGTGGCGCGGAGGTTGCCCATGAAGAGCAGGACGACGATGCTGGCGAGCAGCCCACCGACGATGAGATGCTTCTGCACCTCGCTGAGCGCGTCGCGAATGAAGGTCGCCTGGTCGCGCGTCACGTCGACGCGTACGCCCGGCGGCAGCGCGGCGCGGATTTCAGCGAGCCGCTCCACGACGGCGTCCGCCATGGCCACGGTGTTGGAGCCCGATTGCTTGCGCACCAGCAGCGTCAAGCCGTTGTGCCCGTTGTAGCGCGACAGCGACCGCGGCTCGACGATGCCGTCGACCACACGGCCGACGTCGGCGATGCGGATCGGCGTGCCGCGCCGCGTCGCCACCACCAGCTGCTCGAAGTCGCCGACCGCGCCGACGCGACCCAGGGTGCGTAGCATGGCTTCGTGCCCATCCTTTGCCACACGTCCGCCCGGCACCTCGATGTTCTGCGCCGCCAGCGCGTGCGCCACGTCGCCGATAGTGAGCCCATACGCATCGAGCCGGCGGCCGTCGACGATGACCTGCACCTCACGCTCCTGGCCGCCGATGATTTTGATCGCACCGACGCCCGGTAGGCTTTCCAACGGCTCCTTCACCTGCTTCTTGGCAATTTCCGTGAGCTCGCGCAGATCGCGCTCGCCCGAGACCGCGAGGAAAAGGATGGGCGTGGTGTCCGGATCGAACTTCTCGACCACCGGCGCATCGGTGCCCTCGGGGAGCTGCTTGAGAATCGTGCCGATCTTGTCGCGCACGTCCTGGGCGGCATCCTCCAGGTTGCGCTCGAGCAGGAACACGACGATGACCCGCGAGAAACCTTCGAGCGTCACGGAACGCAGCTCGTCGATGCCGCTCACCGTGTTGATCACTTCTTCGAGCACCTTGGTGACGTGGACCTCCATCTCTTCGGGTCCGGCACCGGGCAACGTCGTGGTGATGGCGACCACGGGAATGTCGGTCTTGGGAAACAGATCGACGACCAGGCTGCGGTAGGCGAAGATGCCCATCACCACGAGGGCCGCAATACCCATCGTCGCGAAGACGGGGCGGCGGACAGAGACATCGGCGAGGATCATGGCAGCCCCGTGTAGCGGGAATGGACAGCGGCTTGGATGACATGCGTCATGTTGGGCACCGATCCATACTCACGTCCCGTGCCGACGGCATGCGCCGCACAAACACTCGTTTGGTTGCTGCGAATGCGGGCGACGCTTCCCAGATGCGAGAGACGGGAACCCAGACTGCACGAGGGTTGGGAGCCAATTGTGCCGTAAAGTCTTGGGCGATTCGAAAAGGACTCCGTAAAAGTGCTCGCAGAGGAAGAGAATGGAAAACCGGGAATGGAAAATCGAGCACCGAGAACGGGCCAATTGGTAAATCCCACAGCCTGGTCCCTGACCGTGGCAGAAGAAGATACTCATTTTGAGCATGGTGGAAATGCTCATTTTGAGCACGTGCGACGAGTGAGACCGCCGTCATCCGGAATCGGCCTCAGCCAGTCTTTCTGCTCCTCAAATGGCACGGCCATAGCAGTGTCCCGGTCGCTCGCGTCTTGGATCGCGAGACAACCAGCGCACTGTGTTCCGCAGTGCGGAGAAAGAGGGGCAGACATGGCGAGACTTTTCGTATGCGACGACAGCGGTTGGATCACGGTAGACATCGAAGCCAGCGGTCCGGTCATGGCCGAAGCCTTGGAGCACGACAAGGCGGAACCGCTCATCCGCTGCGCCGTCTTTATGGCATTGTCCGCACTAGCCGAAGGCGACACGTGGCCGACGGCGTTGTTTCAGTCGATGGCCGGTTTCATGTCGGGGATGCGGAATGAGTATCCGTTCGGGGAACGGCGTGGTCGGTCCGGAACGGAAAGTGCGTGAGACCG
>CAZTDK010000409.1:0-6170 GCA_964611965.1 uncultured Binatia bacterium (SeqCode)
CCGACGCACTGGGTGGTCTCGACCGGCCGCCTCGACAATCCGCTCGACTCGCCCTGCCGCGTCGGAGGCAAGCTCCACAACTGCGACCCGTCGACTACTGGCGGCGATGAGGCGGACTGCTGTGACGCCGGCTATGATCCCGGGCATGTGCCTCCCGTCGTTCCTGATTTCACCGGCGAACTGAAATGCATTACTGTCGATAGCGGTGGATTCCCCATGACGACGAACGCCATCAAGGGCGAGGCGACCCTTGAGACCCTCGATAGCGGCGACGTGTCGAAGTACAACGCCATCGGCCTGATGGGTAACAATCTCAATAATATGGACCTCATCATGTGCCTCGGCGGCGACGTCAGCGACGTTTGTCCAGGCTTCGAGTACGATGCCTGCCCGCAGACATGGCTGCTTGATCACCCGTCCATCGGGACTGACGATCCGGTCGTCTCGGAACAGCCCTTCTGCACCGACGAAAACAGCTGTTCTTCGTCCGTGAACACCACCCTGACCGTCGTGCCCTGCACGGAGAATTTCGAGACGCAGAAGGCGCAGCCCGTCACCCTGCAGTTCGCGATTACGAACGAGTTCGAGCAAACCTTCTCGACTTCCACCACCTTCTCCTGCTGGGCATCATTCAACCTTGAAGATATTGATTCGATCTTCGACGTCGATAATGTCGGCGGCGACATCCTGCAAACCCGAATGCGTACCGCTGCTGGTTACCCAGGTGGCGTCATCCCCGTCCTCGAGGAAACCCATACGGATAGCTTTACAATCGAGGGCTCAAGCCGTACTTTTGTGGCTCGGGCTGCGCAAAACGCACACGCAATCGGCGTGTGTACGACCAATGACGGTGTGACCAAGAACGGCCAGGGCTGCTCAGCGGACACCGATTGCCCTGCGGCTTTCCCGCTCTGTCGATATCATGGCGCCGACATCATCACCCTCCCGGCGGAACAATAGGCAAGATCGCGTGATGCGGCGGGGTCCGAGGAAAGTGGAAAGGAGACTAAAGATGGGACAGGTGCGATGGGCAGGCTGGACAGTGGCGATCGCAACGGCGCTCGTTATCTCTGGTGGGCAGCTGGTGCGGGCGGACGTCAAATCGGATTCGCCGGCAGCAATCGTGGTGTATCCTGACGTTCAGGTAGACCTCAGCAGTAATGTAGATACCGTCATCCGTCTGACCAATACTAACGTGTCGAATCCAACCTTGGCGTGGTGCTTCTTCGTCGATGCGAATTCGCACTGCTCGGGAGGGACCAACGACGGGCAGATTTGCACCGACACTCCAGGGCTATGCTCGGGTGGAACGTGTGTGCCTGGGTGGCAGGAAACGGACTTCCGAATCACGTTGACGCCAAGCCAACCAATCCAATGGCTCGCATCGGAGGGCCTTGCCGATCAAGACCTTCCGCTACCTAACGGCCATTGCCGGCTCAATCAACGGCGTTCCTGTGGTGTGGACTCCGATTGTACGCTCTTCATTCCAGGCGATACCTGCTCGCTCAGCAACGCTGGCACCCGAATTCCTCCAGTTCCAGAAAATCCATTTCTGGGTGAGTTGCGCTGTATCGAGATTGACTCCAATGGGGTACCGATTCCCCGGAATGATCTCAAGGGCGAGGGCCTACTGGAAACCGCCAGCACCTCCAACCTAGACGTTGCCAGCTACAACGCAGTCGGCATTCAAGCCACCGGTAATGTTGGCCCGGATGCGAATGTACTTGTCCTTGGACCGGGCAGCGATGGCGAGTACAATGGCTGTCCCAATTACCTCATTCTCAACCACTTCTTTGATGGGGCGGCGGACCCGGTTCCTAATAGCCAAGACAGCATTGTGACAACCGACTTGGTTTTGGTACCCTGCTCGGCAGACTACTTGCGACAGATCCCCGCGACGTCGGTCGTCCAGTACCTGGTCTTCAACGAGTTTGAACAGCGCCTTTCCGCGAGTAAGACCGTAACCTGCTTCCAAAAGATCCAACTCTGCAACATCGATACCCCACAATGCGAGAATTCCATCTTTAACGTGGGAGTGTTCGGAACACTCACGGGCCAAACCCGGATGCTGCCGCAAGGAAGCGGACTAGTGGGCGTGGCTGTCGAACACCACAACGACGGCGTCGATCGCTCCGCCGCATTTAACCTGCACATGCAGGGCGCGCGGGCCACTGCGGATACGATCACGGTTCCGTAGAGCAGGAGAGCAGGCTTCTTGGTGAGACGGGGTGCCGAAAGGCACCCCGTTTTTTTTTGCTAGAGAGGTCGCCAAGGCCTGGCGATGTCGGTGGTGCGCCCCTCTGATTACCGCGCCGAAAGGCGCCGCTCGACAAAATTAATCATGTGGCCCTCGAGACAGACGCCGTCGAGCGCGTTGATCTCCTGAATCCCGGTCGGGCTGGTGACGTTCACTTCGGTCAGCCAGTCACCGATGATATCGAGGCCGACGAAATACAGGCCGTCAACCTGTAGGTGTGGCGCCAGCGCTGCGGCGATGGTTCGGTCCCGAGGCGTGACGTCAGCTTTGACGCAGGTGCCACCAACGTGGATGTTGCCGCGGTGCTCATCGGGCCGCGGGACGCGGAGAACGGCACCGAGGGGCTCGCCATCAAGGACGATCAGCCGCTTGTCGCCGCCACGGATCTCGGGCAAGTAGCGCTGGGCCATGATCAAACGTGTGCCGTTCGCAGTGGATGTTTCGAGGATCGCATTGAGATTCCGGTCGTCACGCCGCAAATGAAAGATGCCGGCGCCGCCGCAGCCGTCCAATGGCTTGACGATCATTTCCCCGCCGAGCTCATCAAGGAAGTGCTTGAGGCGCGGAATATCGGCGGTGACGACGCTCGGTGGAATGATTTCGGGAAAGTGTAAGGCGTAGAGCTTTTCGTTCGCGTCTCGGAGCCCGCGTGGGTTGTTCAGTACGAGGGTTGCTGCGGGATCGACCAGGCTGAGAATGTGGGTGGCCGCGAGATAGGCGATGTCGACCGGGGGATCCTTGCGCATGAAGACGGCGTCGAACCAGTTGAGTGCTTCAATGCGCTCCTCGAAGAGGCGGAAGTGCGGCGAGCTGCGAACGACTTCCGTTCGGCGGCAGCGAGCCCGGGGCTGGGTGCGGTCGACGAACAGATCGCCGATCCCGCAATGATAGATGTCATGACGGCGCGCTTGGCTTTCAAGCATGAAGACAAACGTGGTGTCCTTGTCGGGTAGGATCCGGTCAATGGGATCCATGATGAAGAGGAAGCGGTTGGGCATGGTGGACGTATGCTACGAGGCAACCGACATTGCTGCAAGGCCTGCCGCGCCGGAGGCGGCCCAGTTCCATCGCTGCGGACTGCCGGCTTGATAGCGTGAGAAGCGGAACCAGGTGCCGGGTGAGCCAATGTGCGTTCCCTTTGATCTTCAGCGGGGATTATCTGGGCTGTGAGACCTATCAGTAGCCACTGGAGGTTTGTGCCCGGCAAGATCGCCCCACAGGAATTGACAGAGTGCGGTGGCGATGATCGCTGCCGTTTCGGCCCTGAGAATACGCGGCGCTAGCCCTATCCCCTCGAAGCCAACTGCCTGCGCGCTGTCAGCCTCATGTTTGGTAAATCCACCCTCGGGGCCAACGGCTGCCAGCACCGATTCGCACGCTGCGCGACGTTGCGCCAAAGCTGGCAAGTTGCCGGGAAGGGCATTTTCCCAAAACAGCAACCGCAGGGCTGTCGTCTCTTCGCGCAGGAGATCGTCGAAGCGGATCGGCCCGCGCACGCGTGGTATGGTGCTGCGTTGGCATTGCTTGGCGGCGCTTGTGGCGATGCGACTCCAGCGCTCTGCGCGCAGGGGTGTGATGGGCTGTATGCTCCGTTCACACGTGAAGATTACGATCTCAGTCGCGCCGAGCTCGGTCGCCTTCTCGATGACCACTTCAAGCTTGCTTGCCTTCAGCGCAGCCTGCGCCAGCACCAGACGTAGAGGAGACTCGGACTGCGCCAGTGCGTCGTCGAGAAATTGAATGCGCGCCTGCCGGCGATCGAGCGCCGTAATAATCCCTTGACGTTGGTGCCCAACGCCATCGAACAAGACGAGCGCGCTCCCGGCGCGTAGGCGGCGGACACGCAGGTGATGCAGCTCCGCGCCGATCAATACGGTTGATCGACCTTCAAGAATGTCACGACCGACGTGGAAGCGCGGAACGCTCACGGTTACGCTCGTGCGAGGACCAGCGTCACCCACGGCTCTTCGAATTGGCGGCGCGCACCGGCCAACCCAACGGCTTCGTACGCAGTGAGGACCCGTGCTTCATCAACACCGAGGAGGCCGGATACGATCAAGGTGCCGTCGGCCTTGAGACGCTCAACAAGTTGCCGAGCGAGCACCTCGAGCAAGTCGGCGAACAGGTTGGCGACGATGAGATCGAAGCTGCCCGGAACGTCGGCGAGGTCCGACGTGACGCGAACCCGCGTGCCTACGCCGTTTACACTCGCATTGGCTGTGGCGACTCTGCATGCCACAGGGTCTGTGTCCACGGCCCACACCTCATCCACGCCGAGCTTTGCCAGGGCAATTGCCAGAACTCCGGAACCAGTCCCAACGTCGAGCGCCCGCGTGATTGAACCGCCGACGATCACGCGCTCGAGTTGCTGCAAGCAGCCCTGCGTGGTGGCATGCTGGCCCGTGCCAAAGGCCATCCCGGGATCGATGATGATCGCGGTTCGACCCGACGGTGCGGCGGCGGCCCACGATGGGCAGATATACAAGCGTTCGCCGACGACCTGCGGCTCGGAATGGATCATCCAGCTGTGTGCCCAGTCCTCATCGGCGACCATGCGGCTACCGATGTCCGGTCCCCCGGATTCGTCAGCGGCGCAACCGAGATCGACGCAGTACCGCCGCAGAGCATCCAACGGCGGATCGTTCGAAAAATACGCCGTCACCCGCACCGCATCGCCGTCATCGGCATACTGCAACCCGGGCGAACCGCGATCCATAAGAAAATTCGCAATTGCCTCTCCGTGCTGTTGGGGAACGGTGATCGTTAGTTCTGTCCACGTCTCAGTCACCGAACTCGTATGACATACGGACAGCAGCCCGGCAACGCGTACAGAACCCGCGCAACGCTTGACCCCGTGGCCGCTGTTGCCTATTCCGAAAGCGTGACGGTGCCTTGGATGCGAATCGCCCACCGTGGTGCCTCGGGAACGGCGCCCGAGCACACCCGAGCCGCGTTTGCGCGCGCCCTCGATCTTGATGTGGATATGATCGAACTGGATGTGCAGCTGACTCGTGATGGGCACTTGGTGGTTCTGCACGACGAGGGGCTGGAGCGTACTACCAACGGGCATGGGGCGGTGCGTGAGCATACACTCTCCGAGATCAAGACACTGGATGCGGGTATCTGGTTTGGTCCGCAGTTCATGGGTGAGAGGGTTCTCACCTTGTCAGAGGTCCTTGAGTTGGTTGGGAGCGCGGCACGGTTGAACGTCGAGGTGAAGGCGCCGTGCGCGGACTGGCCGGCGCTTGCGCCCCAGCTGATCGATACACTTGAGCGTTACCAGGCACTCGAATCGACGATCATTTCGTGCTTCCAGCCGGAGGCCTTATTGGTCGTACGCGAGTACAGCAATCGGGCGCGACTCGGACTCCTTTGGCAAAATGCCACCTTCGACGACGCGTGGCGGTGGGTGGATGTGCTTGCTGCGGTCTCAATCCATCCCTTGTGGTTGTTTGTCACCGTCAATATGGTGCGCGCAGCGCGTGCCCGCGCACTCCAAGTTCTGACGTGGACCGTAAACGACATTGGGATTATGAAGCACCTTGTAGAGCAGGGCGTGGATGGCATCATCAGCGACTTTCCGGAGCGCTTGCGAGTCGCCCAGGGCATGACTGGTCCGTTCGGGAACCAATCTTGACACCACTGGCAGAAGCACTAAACTACGCCAGTTTGAGAGCCTTCCAAATTCAGCGGCACACTCCAGGTGCGGCGGTTTGTAGTTTGTGACAGCGAACCGATTGGGAGGTGCGATCGGACGGTTCAAAGGAGTGCCAACACATCCGCCATTTTGGGTGGAATTGCGCAAGCGCGAACACTGTGAGACGTACGCAGAAGGAAAAAAGCTCTGGCAGCCGCGAAATACTGCTTGCGGGGAACCGTGTGCAGGGGAGAGTGGGGAGTAGGTGAGTGATCC
>CAZTDK010000410.1:0-6153 GCA_964611965.1 uncultured Binatia bacterium (SeqCode)
TGGGAAGGACACGGAGTCCCAACGGCCGCTTCCGGGCGCTGATAGTAGAGAACCCGACTGGGCCATTCCTTGCTCAATACCCGAGAGGACGCACAAGCGCCCGGAAGGGAGGATGGATCGTGGCTGGAATCGAAGATCTCATGGTAACCGAGATGATCACCGCCTTGCCGTATGAAACGGTCGCCGAAGTGGTCCGGCGAATGTGCGCAAACAAGGTGGGGGCCGTTCTCCTCGTCGAACACGGCCAGTTGTGTGGCCTCTTCTCCGAGCGCGATCTCCTTACCCGCGTCGTCGAAGCACACCGCGATGCATACTTTCTGGATGTCGGCAGCGTTGCCACACGCGATCCCATCAGCGTCAACGTCGATGCACCCGTCAGGACCGTGCTCCAATTGTTTCGCGAGCACAAATTCCGTCACTTGCCCGTGCTGCGCAACGGCGTGCCGGTCGGCATTCTATCGATGCGGGATTTTCTCGAGTTTCTGGTCGACGGCCTGGAGCGCCACATCGAAGCACTGAAGTATCGGCAGGACCTTGCAGCGGGGCACGATCCGTATGATCACCTGGGCGGCGCGTACGGGCGGTGAGAAGGGTCCAGACAAGCCTTCGAGGATGGACCGGAGACGACAGACCAAAGGCGGTGGCGTCGCTTGTCGACGGCGGACTACTTCGCGATGCTTGATGCTGCGGCGTTGGCTTTCATGAGATCTGCATCTGGCGGCAGAATGAAGCCGGCGGCGACGGCGCGGTCCGTGGCCGCATTGAATGCCGTGACATAGGCAGCGTGATCGGCATACAACGCCGTCAGCATTGCATCATCGAACGGCGTCGTACTGCCAAAAAGCAGGCAAAAGACCGACCCGGCCTGCGGCTCCCCGGAGAGCGCCGCGATCGGAACATCCACCTGCGGCGTGCGAATCCCGCCAAGGGCATTGCCGTTGGCATCGCGCACGAGGGTGATCGCCGCGCCCGCAGCCAGCTCAAGACGCGGCGCCGACGGCGGTGGCGAGCCCTCGCGTACCCACTGGTTCAGTGCTGCCAGAGCGGCGTTCAATACGAAGTGCTGCGGCCCCGAGTTGATCGGCCCTGGGCACGGGGTGAAGCCCGCCACCGGCGCGGCGGTGACCACCAGCGCCGCGGCGTCCGGCGAGCTCCCGAGATCCGTGCCTCCCACCACCGTCGTGTACGTATCGGCGTGCGCCGCGCCGGCGACCTCCCAGACCCGAATCCGCTCGCTATCGTTCTGCTGGGCCCGTGCGTATCCCAGAAAAGTCAGATCCGTTTCGGTCTCGAAGATCAGCACCGGAACGTTGAGGTCAGCACGAATGTGCGTGGCGGCGGGCACGGTGATCGCCGCCTGCGGGGTCTCCGACAATGGCGCCACGGCAACCGCGTTCCCGCCGCGGCTGTGCACCAGAAAGCCATCGTAGATATCGGCGAGCGGATGAATCGCATTGATATACGTGACCAGCCGAAACGCCGACTGCGAGTCTCCTGCGGCAATCACGGTGTTGATCTGGAGATCGCCCAACGGGTTGATGCCGGCAGGCCGCAGAATCGCCTGCGCGGCTTGGGAGAAGATGTCGTACGAGAAGCTGTCGCCAGGATGAACGAGTGACCCGTAGCGCGCCGGGTCGATTGTCTTCAAGGGAATCGTCGGGGATCCCAGGAGAGACGTACCCCCCTCCACGCCAACCCGTTGCGCCGAGACACCCATCCAGGCAAAGCCGGCGCGCGTCAACTCCACGTGCCCGGTAATCCAGTCGGCGGCGGCGTCAACGCCGCCACTTTCGTTGAGCCACTCGACGACGACCGTGCCGTTGAAGTTCTTGGCATCGATGGGTCGATATACGAGGAGCCGCGTCTTATATGCGGCGCTGTCACCCGACGCCACGCTCCATACACCGTCGACCGCAAAGGCACCGACCTTGGTGAATGCCGTCGCTGTTCCGGACATGAAGTACTCGGCCTCCGAGTAGCCGACCTGCGCCAGGTCGAACGTCGTCGAGCCGAGGAAGGGCTTCCCGCTTCCGCCACTGATCGGTCCTTCGATTGTCGGCCCCTGCAAGCTCGGCAGGCTGGTTGGCGTCGGAGTCGGCGTCGAGGCATTGGTCGGCGCCAACGTTGGCGTGCTCGCCGGAGGGTTGGCTGGGCTTGCCACCTCGCTGTCGCCGCAGCCACTCGTCGCAATCAGCACGACCGCCAGCGCGACAGCAACCAGGCCCGAACCGTGGCGGCTCATTCGATCAGTCCTTCGCAACATCGACACCTCTCCAGAACCCCACTTTTCTCTGGGTGGCTCTTAACCTGGATCGGACGGAACTGACAAGGCCAGATAGCGCGCTGTTTGCGACCGCACAGGAACTTCATCCCTGCACTCTTGCTGGAGAAGCCCATTCCCCACCGCAAGGGGGGCCCGCCTAACGATTGCGGGACAGGATCGGATCAAATCGGCGGCGGGTAACGCCAACGAAATCCCGACCCTCGCAATCAACGCCGCCGCCGTCGCGAGAACCAAGCGGCGGCGGGCAAAGCAAGCGCCGGCCACGGCATGGAATCAGCCACTCGGCCGGTGTTGGGATCGATCCGACAGCCGCAGCCACCGCCGCCGCCACCGCCTGATCCGCTCGTCGGCGTCGCCGTCGCGCTCGCCTTCGTCGCTGTCCCAGACGCAGCCGCTGTCGGACTCAAACTGGGCGTGGCAATCGGAGGCGTCGGCGTGGGCGTACCGCCAACGATGCACAGGCAGTCCTGATCCGGCACACATACCCCCGGGAGGATCTGCGCACCGACCTGGCGCCGGCAGCCTTGTCCGACGCTGCACACCGCACCACAGGAGTCACCCGCGGTTGGCGCGGACGTCGGCGACTGAGTTGGTGTCGGCATCGTCGGCGTCCCCGTGGGTGTGTTCGTGAACGTCGGTGGAACGGAGGGTGTAGCCGTCCGGGTCGCGGTGATAACCACGGTTCCGGCTGGGGTTGGACTCACCGTAGCCGTTACGCTTACCGAGGGCGTCACGGTCGCGGTCGCTCGTACCGTCGGCGTCTCAGTGCCGCCGACGATGCACAGGCAGTCCCGATCGGGCACGCATTCGCCTGGCTGGATCACACCATTGACGCTGCGCCGGCAGCCTTGTCCCGGCTCGCAGGTGTTGCCGCACGAGTCACCAGCGGTGGGCGTGAGCGTTGGTGTCGGCGTGGGTGTCCCACCACCACCGCTGAGCGGGTTGCCGACGATGAAGATGTCACTGACGCCATTGGTGTCGCAGTGCGCCATGCCGCATGTGCCATCAAGCAGATTGGTGGCATCGGACTGAAAGACGATCACCGTCCCATCGGAGCTGATTTGCGGAAATACGCTGTCGCCGTCGGCCTGATCACCGCCGGCCGTCAGGCTGACGCGCTGGATCTTGCCGGTAGCGACTTCAGCCACAAACACATCGGCAACGCCGTTGGTATCGCCGTCCACGAGGTTGGACGCCGAGGATTGAAAGACGACAAACCGCCCATCCTGGCTGATGCTGACGGACGCGCTCGAGCCATTGGCACTCTGGCCGTTGAGCCCTTTGCTTATACGAGCGGTGGAGCCTGGAGCTTGTCGATCACGCACGAAGACGTTCCCAAAGCCGCCACTGTTCACATTGTCCAGGTTCCGCTGGTCCGACAGGAAGGCAACGAAGCGCCCGTCCGCACTGATCGCCGGGGGATACTCCACCGGTGCGGTTTCGCGATCGCTGGGCCGCGTCGCTTGCTGTCCCGCGCTCGACACGTTGACGCGCTCCGTAAATTCCGGCGGACAAACATGTCGCAGGAACACGTCGCCGTCGTTGTTCGTATCATCGGGAACCAGATTGGAGGCGTGCGAGTAGAAGGCGACGTTGCAATTGTCGGCGCTGATCGCGCCGCCGCCACTGGAGCCGTTGCCGGCGGTGCCCGCCTGGCTGCCTACGGTTGCCAGGCTGACAAGCGTACGGATCCCAACCTCACGATCGACGAGGAACACGTCATTGGTCTGATTGTCGTCCCCCGGCGTCAGATCGCCGGCGGCCGACGTGAAGACGACCCACTTGCCATCGGCGCTCACACTCGGCGGCTGATCGGGCACACGGCCGCCGCCGTCGCCGTCCTGCGCCAAGCTCAGGGCTTGGGTCGTCGCCGCGCTGCGGAGATAGACGAAGACATCGGATTGTTGGTTGAAATCATTCGCGACCAGATTGTTGGCCAGCGAGCCAAAGCCGACGATGTCGCCGAGCGCGTCGAGGGCGGGCGGATAGCTATTGTCGTTGGGCCCGACACCCGTGAACGGCACGGCTGGAATGCGTTCGGTCGTGCCCGCGCCGCTCCGATCGCGCACGAAAACATCGACCTTGTCGTTCGTATCATCGGCAACGAGATTGAACGCAAACGACTTGAATCCAACGACACACCCGTTGGCGCTGACCGCCGGGATTTCACTGTTGGCGTTGCCTGGCGTGCCGTCGTTGGCGACGCTGACGCGCTCGATTCCGGAAACCGGGGCACAATCTTGCGCCGTCACCCTCCCCACTGCCAGAAGACCCACAACCAAGCCGCCGATTGCGACGAGGATCCAGGCGTATCCACCTTCCACCGCGCCGCCGCCTCTCGCCATCGTTTGTTTCCGCATCCCCAAAATGCCTCCTCCCAGTGACCCTGGCTCGCATATCACACCCGACGGCGGACCCACAAATCAATCTGCTTCGGGAATGGCCTTGGGGGCTTGCGGGCTTGGGGGGCTTTCCTCTCGGGCCAACAAATGCCGCTTCGACTACTTCAGCAGCTTCTGAACAGCCTTGAACTCCGGGGCATCGGCGGTGCGCACCCATTCGAGGCACACCATCTCGACGCTCGTTGGCACCGCCCCGGAGCCGATCATCTTCTCCCACCCCAAACGGTAATCGGGCTCGAAGCGTGACGAGAGGGCATCGAATGGTAGATGCACTTGATAGCCACTATCGAGCAGGTCGTGCGTGGTTTGATTGACGCAGGCATGCGCTTCGAGACCGCAGACGACGACTTGCCGTCGAGACAGCGCGGCGAGCCGGTCGGCAAACCGTGGTGCGCCGCAGCAACTCAGCGAGCGCTTTTCGATGATCTCGAGCCCCTCGGGAAGCGCTTCGGCCACCTCGCGCATGAAGTGCCCCAGACCCTTTGGGTACTGCTCGGTTGCGAGGATCGGCACCCCGACGAGCTTCGCCGCCTCGATCAAACGCCGAACGCCGCGCAACATCCGCTCCGGTTCGACGGTGATACCGCGGTACGCCTCCTGGACATCGATGACGACCAACACGCTCTGCGCTCGATCCAACACACGGGGATGTGACATGTGACACACTCCATTCATGACCTGAAGGCACGGCGTTTAGCGCCGAACGCCGATCGTTCGCAAGCCACGGACAACCGACGTGACACCAATTTCCGCTCCGTACTCGTCTGCGCTCAGGATGCGTGCTTCACGGCCTCGAGCGCCGTCGCGCTTGCCGGCGACGCGTGCGCGCGCTGCACGATCAGCGCACCCAGCACGACGAACCCGACGCTGAACCACTGCGCCGTGGTCAGCCCAATCAGCCAGGCGGGGTTGCGGCGCACGAGCTCGATGAGGAAGCGTTCGATACCCGACAGAATGAGGTAGCGCCCGAACAGGTCTCCGGTCGGCGGTGACTGCCAGCGCAGCCGCCAGAGATACGCAAAGATGGCCAGGCACGCCAGCATCTCGTACACCGGCGCGGGATGCACACGCTCCGTCGTCGGCACGACACCGTTCGGATAGCTCATCCCCCAGGGCAGATCGGTGGGGACGCCGTAGTCGCCGTCACCCGCCAGCTGGCAGCCAATGCGGCCGACCGCCAAGCCGATGGCAAGTGCGGGCGCCGAGATGTCCGCCAGGTAGAGCAAGGACAGCTGCCGGTGCCGACCGAGCCACCAGACGCCGATCAGACCCCCGACGACTCCGCCGTACCACACCCAGCCGCTGCCGGAGAGCAAGAAGCCGATCGGATCGGCAGTGAAGATGTCCCACGCCGTCGGGATCAGGAACAGTCGCGCCCCGACCCAGCCGCCGACGTAAGCGTACAGGATCATGTCGTACGCGAAGTCGCCGTCCATTCCGCGACGGCGCAGGTCGCTGCGAATGACC
>CAZTDK010000411.1:0-6147 GCA_964611965.1 uncultured Binatia bacterium (SeqCode)
CCGTCATCCGATCACCCAGCCCGGTGCGCGCACGCCGCGTCGTGGACGACTCGAGCGTCGCCGCCAACGCCGGCGTGAAGCTCAACGCCAGAACCAGCGACACCAGCACCGCCGCCGACATCGTCACCGCCAGCGGCTGGAAGAACGCGCCGGGCACGCCGCCCAGTAGCCCGAGCGGCAGCAGCACGGCTACCGGAGTCAACGTCGATCCCAGGAGCGCATGGGTGATTTCGTTGACCGACGCCGGCAACGCGGTAGCTGCGGGCTCGCCGAGAATGCGATGCCGGTGAAAATTCTCCACCACCACGATCGCGTCGTCGAGAATCAAACCGATACCCGCGGCGATGCCGCCCAGGGTCATCAGGTTGAAGCTCATGCCCAATCCGCGCAGCACCACGCAGCTGATCAGCACGGTCGAGGGGATGACGGCCGCAGCCACCAGGGTGGTGCGCGCATGGGCGATGAAGAAGAAGATGGTACCGACCGCGAGCAACACGCCAATGGCGATGCTGTCGCGAACGCTGCCGACGGCCGCGCGCACGAGGTCGGCCTGGTCGTAGACCACGGAGAACTGGAATTCCGGATGCGCCTGTGCCAGCACCGCGAGTTGCCGCCGCACGCCGTCCGAGATGGTGACCGTGTTGCCCAACGGCTGCCGGGAGACGCCGACGAGCACCGCGGTCTCGCCGTTGGCTGCGGCGCGAGTGAAGTCCTCACGCAGGCTGGCCTCGATGCGACCGATGTCGCCCAGGCGCACCGGCGTGCCGTGGTCTTCAGCCACCACGACGTTCAGCAACCCTTGCGGATCAATGCCCTGTCCGCGCACCACCGTCAGGGCAAGCTGATATCCGTCACGTACCTGGCCGCCGGCGGCAATCACGTTCGAGTTGCGCACCGCGGTCTCAACCGCCGCGAGATCGAGCCGATGCTGCACCAACGCGGCGGGATCGATGGTGAGGGCATACTCACGCACCTTGGCGCCGCTGAGCTCGACGCGGTAGACGCCGGGGATGGTGCGCAGCTGCGGCGCCGCCTCGTAGATCGCGAAGTCCGACAGCTGCGCCAGCGTACGTTGCTGCGAGGTCACGGCAATGCCGACGATGGGAAAGGCGGAGGTGTCGAGCATGCGCGCTTCCATTACGGCACCAGCCGGCAGCTCGCCGCGCGCTTCTTCCATCGCCGACTGCACCAGCTGCAGCGCGCGCGGGATATCGTCGTGCCAGCCGAAAACCAGATCGAGCTGCGCACCGCCGCGGGTGGTCATCGAGCGAATCGTTTCGATCCCGAGGACACCGGCCACGGCGTTCTCGAGCGGCCGGGTGACGGCAGTGAGTGTCTGCTCGACCGGCAGATCACCGGCGCGCGCGATGACGCTGATGCGGTGAAAAGCAACCTCGGGAAAAATCGCCACCGGCATGGTGGACGCTGCCCATAGGCCGGCACCGACTGACAAGACCGTCAGGCCGAGGATGGCGACGCGGTTGTGGCGGATGAAGTCGCCAACCATCAGTCGCTCGCGCTGCGCGGCTCGATCGGCGCATCGTCAGGGAACGCATACTGCCCATCCGCCAGGACCAGATCTCCGGTGGCGAGGCCCTCGACGACTTCGATGTCCGATGCCGTGCGCAGGCCGAGCCGAATCGTGTGCCGGCGGGCCGTGCGGCCGGCGGCCACCATGACCACCGCCTCATTCGCGACGTTCGACGACAGCAACGCCGAACGCGGAATGAGCAGCACGTCGTGATGCTGCGTGACAGTGATGTGCACGGTGACGGCCGCGTGCAGCAGCGCTGGATCGAGCGGGCGTGCCAGCGTAATGCGCACCGGAACGGTCAGTGTCTGCGGAACGAGCGCCGCGGCCAGCAACTCGACTTGCCCAGGCACCGTCGTGCCGCCAATCGTGATCTCAGCGGCCTGACCGGGATGAATCTGCGCCGCGGCCTCCACCGGCACCTGCGCCAGCACGTAGAGGGAACGTGGATCGAAGAGCTCGAGGAGCACGTCATTCGACGCCACCTGTTCGCCGGGATTATGCAGGCGCTCGGCGACCACGGCGGCGAACGGCACGCGCAACGGGATGTCGCGCGCCGCCAGGTCGTGCTGCAGTCGCTGCGCCCGCGTGCGCTCCGCCGGGCTCAGCGTGCTGGTTGTGTCGAGCAGTGCGAAGCCGTGCACCGCGGCCTCGTTTTCGAGCGACAGCACCCGCGCGGCAACCGCGCCGGCATCGAGATGGTCGCCGGCGCGCGCGTTGAGCACGGTGATGCGGCCGGCGATCGGAGAGGCCAGGCGCAGCACCGACAGCGCCGCCGTCTCCCCGGTGGCGTTGAGCGTCTCGCTAATGTCACCGGTGCGCACCGCTGCCACCCGGACTTGCGCCGGTTGCGGCTTCACCGGGGGCGCTTCCGCTTCCTCGTGGCAGGCGGCCAGCGCGACCATCATGACGCTGAGTAGCCTGCGCGTGAGGGCTTGGGGGCTTGAGGGCTTGAGGGCTTGGGGATGAGGCCGACGTGTACAACCAGATTCCGCATTGTCTGGCAAAGCCGCCCGCAGCGACCAAAGGAAGCGGGCCATAGAAAAGACGCCGGCCGCAGGCCTCATGGTGTCACCTCTCCGACAAGCTGCTGTTGCTTGGCGATCGCAAGGCCGGCGGCCAGGCGCGCGCGCTGCACTGCGAGCTGCGTATCGACGTATTGGGTCAGCGCATCGAGCACTTCGAGCAGCCGGGCATTGCCGCCGCCGAGGTAGCGGGCGCGCATGAGCTCGAAGTTTTCGGCGGCGCGTGGCACCGCGTGCTGCCATTCCGCCAGGTCCGCGGTGGCGCGCCGCGCGTCGATGCGCACCCGGGCCAGCGCGGTTACCAGGGTCAATCGCGACTCGCGCAGCTCCGCCGCCGCGCTGTCTGCGGCCGCCGCCGCGGCGGCAATCCGCGCCGCGGCGGCGCCGCCATCGTACAGCGGCAGCGCGAAGCCAAGGAGAAACTGGCCGCCCCCGTTGTCTTGAAAGGTGTGGTCGGGGCTGACGCCGAGCGCCCCGCCACTAGCGGTGAGCTGCACGTGGCCCCGCCACTCGCTGCGCACCGCCTCGGTCTCATGGCGCGCAGCTTCAACGGCCGCTTGGGCCTCGGTGAGGACCGGGCTTGCCTCGATAGTTGCCGTGTCGGCAGGCGTAAAGGAGTGCTCCGGCGGCTCGACCAGCAGCTCCGCGGTCAGGTCAGTGCCGGTCAACGTCGTCAGCTCGCTCAATGCCGCGTCGCGTTCCGCCGCGGCGCCGCGCGCCGCGGCACCGGCGGTGTCGGCGGCCAGGCGGGCGCGCAGGGTGTCGTTGTACGGCACCGCGCCGAGTTGCTCCTGGCGCTGCAGGAGGTCCGCATAGTCGTGCAACGTGCGCTGCGTGCGTTGTTGAATCGCCACCTCGGCGTGCGCGGCGACGGCGCTCAAGTCGGCGACGCGCACGGCGAAGGCAACGTCGGCAAGGCGCTGTTGCTCCAGGGCTTTGGCGGAGTGCACCCGGGCGCTGGCAGCGGCGAATTGGGCGTCGCGCAATCCGCCATCGAGCAAGGTGGCCTCGACGGTCAGCAGCGCCGCCGTGCTGCCGCCGTTGGTGATCGCTTCATCGAAGCCAGCGGCGCGACCGTACTCGGCTTGCGCCGACAGGCGTGGCGCATACGCCGCACGTGCCGCCCGCAGGCGGGCCAGCGCCGCAGCCACGTCGAAGCCCGCCGCGCGCGCTGCCGGCGAGCGCGCCAGTGCCAGGCGCACGCAGTCGTCAACCGTCAGCGGTGCGGTTTCGGCGGCGGCACCGGTGGCGCCCACCAACCAGCTCAGCACGAGCGTGCCGCCCAGGATCCATCGCACCTCTCGTTGATAGCTGCGGGCGGCTGAACCGCGGATGAATGGAACCTGAATTTCCGTTCATCTGAACGCAGGCCGCGTATCCCACCGCATACGGTCAACATGAGAGCGAGCTTGCGGCCCTCACCCCAACCCTCGCCCATGCCGGAAGTGGCATGGGCAGTGGGGGATCATTCATTGCACACCTCGCCGAACAGACGCGGACGATCGCCGTTTATCGGCGGTCGCACAGGTTGTTTTCAGGTTTGGGAGAAGTGGCCCCGGCTTGCGCAGTTCGCAGACCGCCATCACGCCAGATGCCGTTGGCGCAACTCCTGCAGTACCGAAGGGCGCGATGGAAGCTGCCTCGGATCATCAGTCCTCCCACGCTGGCGCCGCGCGCGAGCCAGAGCGGCCGGCCGTGGCCGGGCTGCGCATTGAAGTTGCCGGTTTGGTGCAAGGCGTCGGCTTCCGGCCGTGGGTATACCAGCTGGCGCAGACCGCGGCGATTCGCGGACGGGTCTGGAACCATCCCGCCGGCGTGACCATCGAGGCGTTCGGCGAGCGCGACGCCCTGGAAGGTTTCGTCGACCAGCTCGCGCGTCCGCCGATGCCGGCCGCAGAGGTGAGCCACCTGCGTTGCGAGCCCATCCCGAACGAAGCCCTGGTGACGTTCGCCATCGTGGCCAGCCATCCCGCCGCGCGCAGGGTCGTCGCCCGTCATGATGCAGACGCGCGGCGCCCGTCGATCCCACCTGACCTGGCAACTTGCGACGACTGCCGGCGAGAGCTTTTCGATCCAACCGACCGGCGGTATCGCTATCCGTTCATCAACTGCACGCGCTGCGGGCCACGTTACACCATATCCCTCGACGTCCCGTACGACCGGGAGCGCACGACGATGGGCGTGTTCCCGATGTGCGACCGCTGCCGCCGCGAGTACGACGACCCCAGCCACCGGCGCTTTCATGCGCAGCCGAACGCGTGCCCCCAGTGCGGACCGCACCTGCGTCTGGTCAACCCGCAGGGCGCGACGATGCTCGGCGATCCGCTCCTGACGACCGTGCAGCTGCTGCACCAGGGGAAGATCGTGTCAATCAAGGGACTGGGTGGATACCACCTGGCATGCGACGCGACCGACGCCGCGGCCGTCAGCGCGTTACGTGTCCGCAAACATCGCGATGGGAAACCTTTCGCGGTAATGGTCCCCGATCTGGAATTCGCCGACCGTCTCGCGCGCGTACGTCTCGCGGAAAGCGAGCTGCTGATGGCCGCCAGCCGGCCGATCGTCCTGGTGCAGCGGCGCCGGGGATGCGGCCTCGCCGACGCGGTTGCACCGGGAAATCCCCTGGTCGGGCTGATGCTCCCGTACACGCCGTTGCACGCGCTCCTACTCACCGCGGTCGGCGGACCGCTGGTCATGACCTCGGGCAATCGCAGCGACGAGCCGATGGTCTGCGACGATGCCGAGGCCCTACAACGTCTGAGCGGCATTGCCGACGCCTTTCTGCAGCACGACCGCGCGATCGCCAACCGTTGCGACGACTCGGTCGCACGCGTGCTGGCGCAGCGCCCGGTGGTGCTGCGCCGCGGCCGCGGCTGGGTGCCGGCGCACCTCCGCGTGCCGCAGCGTTTCCCGCAGCCGATTCTGGCCTGCGGCGCTCATCTCAAGAACGCTTTCTGCCTCGCCGACGGCGACTCGGCGTGGCTCGGTCCGCACATCGGTGACCTCGAAACCCATGAAGCCTGTACGGCGTTCGAAGCCGCGATCGCACGCTTCCAGCAGTTCGTCGGGATTGAGCCGCAGGTCGTCGCGCACGATCTGCACCCTGACTACTTCAGCACGCGGTACGCGGCGCAGCACCCCGCCCCGGTGCACGTGGGCGTGCAGCACCATCATGCACACGTGGCCAGTGTCATGGCCGAGCACGGGCTCGCGGGGCCGGTCATCGGTGTGGCCTGGGACGGCACCGGATACGGCACCGACGGCACGGCGTGGGGCGGTGAGTTGCTGGTTGCAGACTTTGGCAGCTTTCGACGACTCGCCACCTTCCGCCCCATCCGGCTCGCCGGTGGCGACCGCGCCATCCGCGAGGTATGGCGAATCGCGCTCGCGCTACTCGATGACGCGTTCGATGGCGATCCACCGTTGGACCGCCTCCCGGTCTTCCAGCGCATCGCGCCCGGACGCGTCGCAGCGGCACGGCGCCTGGTCACGAACGGTTTGCAGGCGCCGCTGGTGCGCGGCGTGGGTCGTTACTTCGATGCCTTTGGCGCACTCGTCCTGGGCACACAGGAGTCACGCTACGAAGGCCAG
>CAZTDK010000412.1:0-6143 GCA_964611965.1 uncultured Binatia bacterium (SeqCode)
GACTTCTTTTTCGTCGAGCCCATCTACACGTTCACCGTAACCAAGCCGCAAGATCTGCTGTCACTGTTCGTGTTCCTGGTGGTCGCGGTGCTGACCAGCAACCTGACGGCGCGCATTCGCGATCAAGCCACGGCGGCGAGGCGGCGTGAGGAGCGTACCGCGGCGCTCTACGCCTTCAGCCGCGAGCTCGGCACGGCGGTAGGCATCGACGATCTGGCACCAATGATTGCGCAGCATGTTGCCGAGCAGTTCCATGCCGCCGCGGCGTTGCTGCTCCCGGAAGGCGGGCGGCTGACGGTGCGCGCGACGCACCCCCTAGATACCGATGTGGGTGAGTCGGAACGCGCCGCGGCGAACTGGGTCTTCGAGCACAACCAGGCCGCCGGTCGCGGCACCGAAACTCTCGCAGCGAGTGAATGGTTCTTCGTCCCGCTGAACACCGCGCGCGGCGCCGTCGGCGTCATCGCCTTGCTTCCACCGGGAGAACTGGCGCTGCCGCTCGATCAGCGCCAACTGCTGGAAGCGCTCGGTCGCCAGGCCGCGATCGCCATCGAACGCACCCGCATCGACGTCGTCCTCGAGGAAAAGGCAAAAACGGAGGCGGTGATCGAAGCCAGTGAAGACGGCCTCATCGTGCTCGATCCGGCGGGCGTCGTCGTACACGTCAACGAAGTGGCGTGCGCCATCCTTGAAGTAGAGCGCGGCGACACCCTCGGGCACCGCTTCGACGATCTCGGCGCCACGCACCCGCACTACCTGCGCTTGCGCGCCGCATTGCGCGAGTTCATGGCGCATCCGGAGCGCGAGACGGAGCGCGTCGAGATCGCACTGTTCCTGCGCGGGCGCGACCACTACTTCATTTTGCGGCCGACGCCGTTCCGCGCCCGCGATGGGTCGAATGCCGGCTTGATTCTCGCGTTGCAGGACGTCACCTATCTGCGCGATCAGGAGGCGCGGCGCGAGGCGTTGGTGGCGACCCTGTCGCACGAGCTGGGAACCCCGCTGACCTCGCTCAGCATGGCGCTGGAGCTGCTTGGGCGCGGTGACGGCGAGCTGCTGCCGGAGCAGCGCTCCCTGCTCGCCGCGGCGCGCGAGGACGTCGGGCGTTTGCAGGATGTCGCGCGACGGCTGCTCGACTTGTCGCGCGCCCGCGCCACGAATATCGCCTTGGAGCGCCAAAAGGTCGACCTCGGTGCCATCGTCCACCAAGTGATCCGCATCTTCACGCCGCAAGCGAAGGAGAAGTCCATCGGATTGGAAGCCGCGCTGCCCCGCGACAACGGCGTCAGCATTCTCGGTGATCCGACGAAGCTCACCTGGGCGCTCTCGAACTTGCTTTCCAACGCCGTTCGCTATACGCCAGCCGCGGGTCGCGTGCGCGTGGAAGTGACCACCCAACCTGAGGTCGTGCTGATTGCCGTGAGCGATACGGGACCAGGAATTCCACCGGAACAGCGTGAGCGTATCTTCGAACGCTTTGCGCAGTTCGCCGCCAGTGGCGACATCGGCTCGGCGGGACTCGGCCTGGCCATCGTGCGCGATATCGTCCAAGCGCACGGCGGCCGCATTCATCTCACCACCGAGCTGGGTCACGGGAGCTGCTTCACACTCGAGTTGCCGCGCGGCTAGGGGCCGGCGTCCTTTCTATGGCCCGCTCCCCGTTTGGTCGCTGCACACTGCCAAGCGCGAAACGTGCTAATGAAGCGGCGTCGAGGTTTGCTGACGATGGGAAGATTCAACGCGCGGACTTCTGAGACGGGACACTAGAATGGCCACCATTGTCGTCGTCGACGACGAGAAGAACATCCGCAACCACCTGGCGACCTATGTCGCCGGGCTGGGCCATACGGTCGAGACCGCGGCCGACGCGACCGCGGCACTAGCCGCAGTGGCGGACCATGCGCCGGACGTCGTCTTCTCCGACGTGCGCATGGCGGGAATGGATGGGCTGGCGTTGCTGCGCGAGATCCGCCAGCGCCGGCCCGAGACGGTCGTCGTGCTGATGACGGCATATGCCACCGTGCCGCAGGCGGTCGAGGCCATGCGTGCCGGCGCCTACGATTACCTCGTCAAGCCGTTTTCGCTCGAACAAGTGGGCTTGCTGCTCGACCGCGTGCTCGAGGTGCAAACGCTGCGGCGCGACAATCGGGTGCTGCGGCGTGTGGTGGAAGAGCCGGTGCTCCTCGAGTCGGCCAGTCCGATCATGCGGCGCGCACTGACGATCGCGCGCCAGGTGGCAGCATCCGATGCCAGTGTGTTGCTCACCGGCGAAAGCGGCACCGGGAAGAACGTCGTGGCCGCGGCGATTCACGGCTGGAGCCCCCGACGCGACGGGCCGTTCGTCACCGTGGCGTGCACCACGCTTTCCGAGCATCTGCTCGAAAGCGAGCTGTTCGGTCACGTGAAAGGCGCGTTCACCGGCGCCTGGAAGGATAAACCCGGCCGGCTGGAGGCGGCCGACGGCGGCACCGTGTTTCTCGACGAAGTCGGCGACATGCCGCCCGATCTGCAAATGAAGCTGCTGCGTTTCCTGCAGGAGCATCAGTTCGAGCGCGTCGGCGGCAGCGATACGATCCGTGTCGACGTGCGGATCATCGCCGCCACCAATCGCGATCTGGAAAGCGACGTGCGCGCCCACCGTTTCCGCGAGGATCTGTTCTTCCGGCTCAATGTCGTCGGCATTCGGCTGCCGGCGCTGCACGAGCGCAGCGAGGATCTACCGCAGCTCATCGAGCATCTCCTCGTCACCTTGCGGGCGCGCTACCGGCGGGACATCCTGGGGCTTTCCCCGCAAGCGCGTGTGGCGTTGCTGGCGTATCATTGGCCTGGCAACGTACGCGAGCTCGTGAATGTCCTCGAACGCGCCGTCGTCCTGGCGCGCGGCGAGATCATCCAGGCCGAAGATCTGCCGGACAACCTGTTGGCGCCGGAACGAACGGCCGTAGCGACGGCGAGCGATGCATCGGGCTCACTCGAAGAGCTGGAGCGGCGCCACATTCAACAGGTGCTGGCCGAGGCCGCGACGCTCGAAGAAGCCGCGGCGCGGCTGGGGATCAACCCGACGACGTTGTGGCGCAAGCGCAAGCGCTACGGGATCGAGTAAGATCGCCGACAAACGGACAGAGGCGCTTCGATTCCTACCGCAAGGAGAATCCTTCACCCGACAACCGTTGGTGTTACAGCTGGTCCGGATTACGGCGTTCGGATACAGAGAAGGCATGAGAACGTTACTGACACTGGTAACAGTCCTGGTGCTTGCGGGCGCCGGGTGGTCACAAACACCGCGCCCGACTGGTGCGCCGGACAGCCGCCTTACCGAGCGCTTTCGTCAGGTGGATCTCAACGGTGACGGCGTCATCACCCCCGACGAGGCACGCGCCGCGCACCTGTTGTCCCCGCGGGACTTCGAAAGCGTCGACGCCGACCACAGCGGCACGGTAACCTTGTTCGAGCTCGGCCAGGCCCTGAGCCGCTGGTTGGCCGATTTCGATGCCGCCGACGCCAATCATGACGGGAAGGTCACGGCAGACGAAGCGGCACGGGTACCCACTCTTGCCACCATGTTCACCACCATCAACCGCGACCAGCACAAGGCGGTCAGCCGCCAGCAGTACGAGGCGTACGCCATCCAGCGGCTGACGCGGGATTCCGAATTACCGTCGGTCGCACCGAATATCTTCGAGAAGCGGTTCTGAGCTGCGTTTCCACCTCGCGCCTGTTGTCTGCGCGTTCGTTGTCTGTCATCTGTCTCCCCCGGAGGCAACGCGCATGCTCAAAGTGCTCGACGGGGTTCGACTCATTGAAGTGGCGGAATGGTTTTTCGTGCCCGGTGCGGGAACGGTGATTGCCGATTGGGGCGCCGACGTCATCAAGATCGAGCATCCGACGCGCGGCGATCCGCTGCGCGGCCTGATCAGCTCGGGCATCATCCCGGGCGCCACCGGCCTCAACTTCTTCATCGAGAACGGCAGCCGCAACAAACGCAGCCTGGGCCTTGATCTGGGCACCGACCGCGGCCGTGAGATCCTTTACCAGCTCGTCGAAAAGGCCGACATCTTCCTGACCAGCTTCACGCCACAGGCGCGGCGCAAGCTGAAGATCGACGTCGACGACATTCGCGCGGTCAACCCGAAGATCATCTACGCCAAAGGATCGGGACAAGGCCCGAAGGGTCCCGAAGCCGAGCGCGGCGGCTTCGATGCCGGCTCGTTCTGGTCACGCGGCGGGGTCGCGCACATGCTCAGCGAGCCGGGCAAGCCGCCGATCATGCAGCGCGCCGCCTTCGGCGACACCATCGGCGCCACCTTCATCGCCGGCGGCATCGCCGGCGCACTGTACCACCGCGAGAAAACCGGCCAAGGCTCGGTGATCGACGTGTCGTTGCTCGGCACCGCCGTCTGGCTGATGGCACCCGACATCCTCGCCGCGCTACTGCTCGGGCACGATCTGCCACACAGCGACCGCAGCCGCGCCCCCAATCCGTTGATGAACACCTATCTATGCAAGGACAACGTGTGGCTGATGCTGATGATGCTCACCCCGCTGCGGCACTGGGAGGAGTTTTGCAAGGCCATCGAGCGCGAGGATCTGCTCGCCGAGTATCCACTGATGAGCTGGATCGACGAGCAAGTGCGCTTCAAGCTCGTCGACATTCTCGGCCGGCACTTCGCGACGCGGACACGGGCCGAGTGGATCGAGCGGCTGCTGCAATACGACACGATTCATGCGCCAGTGCAAACACCGACGGAGGTGCGTGACGATCCGCAGGTGCTCGCCAATCAATACCTCGTCGACTACACCCATCCCACGCATGGTCCCTTCAAGGTCGCGAGCAGCCCCGTGCAGTTCAATGGCGAACCCACAGATGTGCGGCGCATCGCCCCCGACTCGGGGCAGGACACCGAGGAGATTCTGCTCGAGCTCGGTCTCTCGTGGGACGACATCGGATCGCTGAAGGAGAAGCAGGTCATCTCTTGAGGGCTTGGGGCCTCAAACGCGCTCTACCAGCTCGTGGAGATCAGACACGGACTGCGCTTCTGAGCTGGGCGCTCGGTCACGGTTGAGCAGCCACGCGCGCAGGCCCGCGGCCGTGGCGCCGGCAACATCTTCCTGCATGCTATCGCCGACGTGCAGCGCGTCCGCAGGGTCCACGTCGAGACTCGCCAACGCCAACCGGAAGATACGCGGATCGGGCTTGGCGTAGCCGGCACGGCTGGACATGACGATGACGTCGAAGTGCTCGGTGAGGCCAAGGCCCTTGCAGATCGAAATGAGGCGCCCATCGAAGTTCGACACCACGCCCAATCTCAGGCCGCGCGTCTTCAAGGCAGTCAGTGCGGGCTGCGTGTCGGGAAACAGCGTCCATGCCGCCGCGTCGGCGAAGTAGTCGAAGAGCGCGCCGAAGAACGCTTCAAAGTCTGCAAAGCGCTCGCCGCTGAAGACGGTGGCGACTAGCTGCCGCCACCAATCGTACTCTCGCCGCGCCAGTTCGGCCGGCGGCTTACCGGGAAATGCCAGGGGGGGCATCTGGTGGAACGCGGCACGGAAGCGCTGTTGGATCACGTGCGGCGGCACAATTACTCCGTGACGGGCGGCAACGGTCGCGTATGCCGCACCGACGGAGCCGTGTACCTGAAAGAGGGTACCGGCAGCGTCGAAGAGCGCAGCTTTCACCATTCGTAGGGGCGCGGCATGCGGCGCCTCTACACCTTGCGCCACGGCTGCTGCCAGAACTGCATCAGCACGCCGTGCGCACTGCGCGGCGAGATGAAGGCGGTCTTGAGCTCGTCGCTGAAGTCGAAACGATCGACGATACGCACGCCGTCTTCGACGAGCTGCGCCAGCAGCGGGTCGAGGCGATCGACGTCGATCGAGATGTGATGGAAGCCTTCGCCGCGCTTGTCGAGAAAACGCGACACGAAGCCGCTGCGGCCGGCGATCTCCTCGATGAGCTCGATCTTGTAGCCGTTCAGCAAGAAGCTGGTGAGCGCGAAGTTGCCATCGTAGCCGTTGTGCGTCGGATGTTGCTGGCGCACCGGAAAATAACGGCGATAGAAGTCGAGCGTCGTTTCGATGCTGCGCACCGCCATCGACACGTGGTCGACCCGCACCTGCACGGTCTCCCCGTTGCGCAGCATGAGCTC
>CAZTDK010000413.1:0-6138 GCA_964611965.1 uncultured Binatia bacterium (SeqCode)
CCCCCACCACCCTGCCCCCCCACAACTTGACGCGGCCCTCGGACTGGCCGGGGGTCGCTGCAACCAAGGTCCAGCAGGCCTTGGGCATAGACACCGCGGTGGTGATGGTAGCCGATATCGGCCGTACCCAACCCAACGGTGAGGAGGGCGCCGACGAATATGCGGAGCTCGATGACTACGCCACGAAGATTACCAACAAGATTCTCACAGCCGTTGGCACCACCCAACCCGTGAACGGCACCGACATCGCCGCGAATCAGTTGTTCCTCCGCGAAGGCTACAACAACTCCTTCATCGACGCGGGGATACTGCTGCAGGCTATCTCACGGAGCGGCAAGGCACCATGGCTCAGTGACGGGACGACGGTCGGCACTCTGGTCTCGACCATCAAAGTTGGTGAATTGTTTTTCGCCGCCATGCCCGGTGAAGGCTATCCCGAGATCTTCTTCCAGTTGCAGAAAAATGTCCCGGCAACCAAGCATTTCATCTTCGGTCTGGCCAACGACCAACTGGGATACTTGATCGCCCCGCAGGAAGGCTACCCGCAGGTCGCGGCCAGGGCGCCCATCGATAACGACAACGCGCTGTTCAACGTCAGCCCGCTGATTGGCGACCACGTCATGTGCAAGCTGTTCCAGGCAAGTCGCAATATCGGCTACACCTTGCCGGCGGATCCAGACAAGTGCGCCGCCTGGGCTTCGGAAGACAACAGCATTCCCTATTGATCGATCGGCGCGGACTGCGCTCGGCGTATCGCGTGTGAGATGCCGGGCGCAGGCCGTTGCAAACGGTCAGATACAGCTGTCGGACCGGGTAATCCATAGCGACCAATCCTGTCCTGAGGCTCCCCGAAGGGGGGAGCGGCCCATAGAAAAGACGCCGACCGCAGATCCGCCGGCCCCTGGCGCAACTCCATGGCTGGAGATACGTTTAAGGTGTGAGGGATAGCTCATGAAAACGCTAGCGCTGGTTCTTTCGTTGGTCGCTGCGCTGCTGGTGATTCCAGCGGTTCCCAGCCACGGACAGCACGGTGGCGGTGGAGGAGGGCACAGCGGAGGTGGTATGAGCGGTGGCTGGCATGGCGGCGGCTCAGGCGGCATGTGGCACGGTGGCAGCTCGCAGGGAGGTACCTGGCACGGCAGCGGCTGGCATGGTGGCTACGGCGGGGGTTACCACGGCGGCTATTACGGCGGCGGTTACCACGGTGGCTACTACGGTGGTTACCACGGCGGCGGCTGGTACGGCGGCGTGTTCGTCGGGGGCCCGTGGTGGTGGGGCGCGTATCCCTATGCGTATGGATATCCCTATCCGTACGCTTATTCCTACCCCTACTACTCAACGCCTTATGCGGCCTACCCTCCCGTCGACCAGGGGCCCTCTGTGTACATTCAGCAGCCCATCGCGCCGGCTGAGGCGTCGGCGCCCCCGCCGGCCATGTGGTACTACTGCCCAAGCTCCAAGGCCTACTATCCGACGGTGAAGAAGTGCCGCGTTGATTGGATCGAGGTTCCCCCTACACCTCAGTAAGCTTGCGGCCGGCGTCTTTAGCTTTGGTCCTGCTCCGCGTTGGGGTTCTTAATTCGACAGGGCGATAGGAGAATGAAGGTGCGAAAGTCTTGGATCATGCCGATGGCTGCCGGCCTCTTGCTGGCCGGGTGTGCAACCTTACCTCCTGGTCCAAGTGTGATGGTGCTTCCCGGCAACGGCAAGGATTTCGAGTCGTTTCAATTGGACGACTCGATTTGCCGCCAATGGGCTTTGCAGCAGAGCGGCGCGGTCCCACAAGAGGCGGCGACCAAGGCTGCGGTCGGGAGTGCCGCCGTCGGGACTGTGGTTGGCGCCGCCACTGGTGCGGCGGTCGGGGCCGCCTATGGAAATCCCGGCATGGGTGCCGCGGTTGGCTCGGGAGTCGGCCTGCTCGGCGGCTCGGCGGTGGGAGCAAATCAGGCTGCGGCGGCGACGTGGTCGCTACAGCAGCGCTACGACATCGCATACATGCAGTGCATGTATGTCAAAGGCAACCAGATCCCGATCCCGGGAGGTGCGTATCACCCGCCAACCGCTATGCAGCAGCGGCCATCACCGCCGCCGCCAATGGACGTTCCACCGCCACCAGGAGGAAGTCCGCCCCCACCCCCTCCTGGGCACTACTGAGAAGCCGCCGGCCCGCTTGACACGGGTGGCCGGCGTCGGTCAGATGCGCGGCGCACGCGAGGAGCCGAATGGCATACCAGGACATACTCTACGAAAAACAAGATGGCGTCGGATGGATCACGATCAACCGCCCGGAGGTGCGCAACGCCTTCCGCGCACGCACGGTTGACGAGATGATTGCCGCCTTCAAAGAAGCCTGGGCGGATACCGACATTGGTGTCGTCGTGCTCACCGGGGCTGGCGACAAAGCCTTTTGCTCGGGGGGCGATCAGAAGGATCGTGGGGCCGGCGGATACAGCGGCACCTCCGGAATCGGCCTCGACGTCGCCTCGCTGCACAGCGTCATCCGCAACATTCCCAAACCGGTCATCGCCATGGTGAACGGCTACGCAATCGGCGGTGGGCATGTCCTGCATGTCATCTGTGATCTGTCGATTGCGGCGGATACTGCGATATTCGGGCAGACCGGCCCGCGCGTTGGCAGCGTCGACCCGGGCTTCGGCACCGCGTACCTGGCGCGGGTGATCGGTGAGAAGAAGGCGCGCGAGATCTGGTATCTGTGCCGGCAGTACAGTGCGCACGATGCCCTGCAGATGGGTCTCGTGAACAAGGTTGTTCGCGCAGCGGAGTTGCGAACGGAGGTGGAGCAGTGGTGTCGCGAGCTGCTCGAGAAGAGCCCGACCGCGTTGAAGCTGGCAAAATACTCCTTCAATGCCGACACCGACAACATCCACGGTATCACCGAACTGGGTTTCAGCGCCCTCGAGCTGTACTACCAGACCCCCGAGGCGCAAGAAGGGCGGAACGCCTTCATCGAAAAGCGCAAGCCGGATTTTCGGAAAGTGCGCTAGGACGGTCGACTGCGGGTCCGATCAGCCTGAGAGTGCCCTTTGCCATGTTGTTCGCCTCTGTGTCTGCGTGGTATGTGAGTGTCATAGAACTTCTCTCGAACGTCGGTAAGTAGACACCCGACGCTCTCTTGTCGCAGCGATGCCGTCGTAGCGCGGAGCCTGACGGCGCGCTGCCGGGCGCCGCACTTAAACAGATTCGATTTCATGCGGCCGCGCTGCGGCACGAGCCTGTCTGTTTCCCTGAAAAGTGGCCCCGGCGTGACGCGGCCGCCGCACCACCTCGGGATATTTCTTTGGGACGTTACTAGTGCGGCCAGGTTCGGCGCGGCTCTTGCTGGATCGGAGTTCAGGAGAGCGCTGATGGCACAGCAGATTCAGCCGGAGCAGTTGCTAGCGGAGCCGAAGCCCGTGGAGAACTGGGCGTGGCTCGCCTGCGAAGAGTTTCTGGCGACGCGTGCGTCATTGTCGGAGGCGGTGCCGAACCCGACACCGCGGACACGGAACTATTGGGACGAGTGCTGAGCGGCGGGCTGCTCGCTCCGTGTTGCTCAAGAAAGGATCGGTTTCAATCGGGGCCGCGTATACCGCCTGCGAGCCGTCTGGCGGCGAGGGTCCCTTAACTTCCTCCCCCTCGCCACCCGCTTCTCTTTCTGGGGATTGAGAGGCGCCGGGTCCTGCCTGCGGGCACGGAGCGGCGTGCGGTAGCGCAGTAGGAAGTTCATTGAGCTGGATCGGAGACGACGACGCGGCGGGAAAGCTATTCAATGGAACATGCTCGATCAACTGCGAAGTCTGTCGTGCTTGGAGTCTTCCTGGCGACGCTTTCATGGACGAGGTTGCACGCGACCACTTTGGTGATGATGTCCGACCAAGATCTCGTTCGCGGTTCCAGCGTCATCGTCGTGGGACAGGTGCTGTCTATTCGCTCGACCACGGAGTCGACCGCGCGTATTGAAACGACAATCGATCTGAAGGTCGAGACCTCCATCAAGGGGCTGGTTGCGCACGAGATCACCTTCGTGATCCCGGGCGGCACGGCGGGTAGTGTCCAGCGGGTGATCTTCGGCGCGCCGCAGTTCGCCCGCGGAGAGCGGGTGTTGGTGTTTTTGCGCGAGCGGCCTGATGGCGTGCTTGCCGTGACCGGCCTGGCGATGGGGAAATACAGTATCGTATCCGCGACCATCGGCGAGGTGGCGCGGCGTCAACTTGGTGGAGCCGACGGCTCCGTCAGCGTCTACGACAAGGCGCTCGGCAGGTTGGGACCTGGGACCGCGAAGGATATCCGCGCACTTGATGAGCTCCTCGATGGCTTACGGAAGATCGTGGCGGATCAGCCGGCGTCCATGGCAGCCGCCTTGCCACGGGCAGCTCTGTCCCCCGCCGATGCTGGTCGTATCAGCGCCGCGTTCACCTTCCTGGGCCCCCCGCCCGCGCGTTGGACGGAACCCGACCGCCGCATGCCTGTGGGGTTTTTCGTCGTACCTGGGGGCGACGCAGCCCTGGGGATTGACCAATCCATGGAAGCCGTCAGTGCGGCCATGGCGGCTTGGAGCGCGGCCGGCAGCAGTCTTCGCCTCGTCGACGCAGGCGCGGGGGAACCAGCACCGTTTGCGGCTTGCGATGGCGTCAGTACGATTCAGTTCAACGATCCCTTCGGAGAAATCGGGGCGCCCGTCAACTGTGGTGGCATTCTCGCAATGGGGGGCTATTGCATGGACACTGGCGCCACGTCGACGCTCAATGGCATCACGTTCGCGCGCATTACCGAAGGCGATCTGACCACCAACGACGGCTTTGATGCGTGTTCGTATTGGAACGCGACCAACCTGGCCGAGACATTGACCCACGAGCTGGGCCACACGATCGGCTTGGCGCATTCTTCCGAGAACCCGCAGGAACCGAATCCCCTGCTCAAGGACGCAACGATGTACTACATGGCGCACCGTGACAACCGCGGCGCGTCGCTGCGTGCCGACGACCGCGCCGGGGTACAGGCGCTCTATCCCGAACGTGTCGCCCAACGGCGATACCACACCGCGCGGCGCATCGCGCCGTTGCACACGGCCTCGCGGCCGCCAACTCACCTCCGGTGAGGCTGGGAGATCTCGGAAGACGTCCGACGGAGTTGAAGTGGTGAAACACTTTTCACGCCGACCACCGAGTAGCATCCACAGCATCGCCGAACCTGGCTGCAGCGGGCTCGCGCTCTCATATCAGACGCCCGAGGTCTAACAGGCTGCTGAAAATCCCGCTCCATGCTTCGAGGAGCCTCAGCATGAGCGGAGCCCCTCCTCAATCTCTTGAACTTCTTCCGCTCACCCTGAGACTTCCGAAGGCTGCTCTCCGTTTTCATCAGCAGCCTGTTAAAGCCGCGGAATGCTCTCGTCGGGAAGCAAAACATTACGTCGGATCAACTGCGTTGGCGTTCCGGCACCCGGCTGGCTGTTTGGCTGAAACTGCCCCACGATGTAACGCAGCCCCCAGAGCGGCTTACGGTTGTTGTTGGGGTTGCACTCGTCATGGCGGGTTGGGTGCGGCTCTTGCTCTCTCGGTGTTCGGACGACGGATGCTGATGACGGAGTCAATTAAGTTGAGGCAGATTCGAACGGAGCTCGAGCCCGGCGAAGACCGGACGCCCGCCCGCCAAGAACTTCTGACGAGCTGGGCCTCGTTCGCGGAGCTGGTGCCGAACCTTGCACCGCGTACACGGAATGATTGGGATGAGTGCTGAGCGGCGCCGGCCGCTGCGCTGACAAAAGATCAGTGTTCAATCGGGGCCGCGCACATCCCGTGCGAGTCGTCTTGAAGGCGACGGCCCCTCAAGTTTCCCACCCCTCACCACCTGCCGTCTCTTCGTCTTGGCCCCCCAAGTGAGAGGCGGCGGGTCCCGCCTTTCAGGCACGGAGCTGCGTGTTGCGGCGTGCTGAAAGGTTCATTGACCTGAGTCCGCGATAAGGCCGCGAGACGCGGCAGAATGCGCAGGTGATTGATGCAACCGGCCCGATTCGACCGTCAACTGCGCCGGGGTTTTTGCCCTGGGTGGCTTTTGCAGCAGCGCAACCTCTCCGTCCACGGTTGACGGCATAATCTTCAAGCGCATCACTGAAGGAGATTTAATCATCAAATTCAGGGG
>CAZTDK010000414.1:0-6135 GCA_964611965.1 uncultured Binatia bacterium (SeqCode)
CTTGGCGTGCTGGTTGAACATCGAGTCGATGATGTGGATGAACGCCTCGTAGCAGCTGAAGAAGCCGTGGCGGCCGGTGAGCAGGTAGCCCTCCAGCCAGCCCTGACACTGATGCTCGCTGAGCACTTCCATCACCCGTCCGTCCGGCGCCAGATGATCGTCCTCGGGATAAATCTCGGCGACGTAGCAGCGCTTGGTGACGTCGAGGACATCTTGCCAGCGGTTGGAGTTGTTCTCGTCGGGACTGAAAATGCGAAAATTCCGACTCTCCAGATTGCATTGCATCACATCGCGCAGGAACTCGCCCTGCACGCGCGTCGCTTCCGCCATGGCAGCGCCCGCTCGGTGGCGTCCACGGCATAATCACGGAAATCGGGCATGCGCAGGTCTTTGAGCAGCAGCCCGCCGTTGGCGTGCGGGTTGGCACTCATGCGTCGCGTCCCGTGCGGCGCCAGCGCGGCGAGCTCCGACTGCAGCGTGCCGGCGGCGTCGAACAGCTCCTTGGGACGGTAGCTTTTCATCCACCGTTCGAGGATCTCGACGTGCTCGGGCTTGTCCATGTCGCTCATCGGGACTTGATGGCTGCGCCAATAGTCCTCGCACTTCTTGCCGTCGATCTGCGCCGGACAGGTCCAGCCCTTGGGCGTGCGCAGGACGATCATCGGCCAGGCGGGGCGGCCCTGGAACCCTTTGGTGCGTGCGACATTCCAGATCTGCTTGATCTCGGCGACCGCGGTGTCGAGCGCCGCCGCCATTTGCTGGTGCACACGCACCGGCTCATGGCCCTCGACGAAGTAGGGTGTGTATCCGTAGCCCTCGAGCAACTTGCGCAACTCGTCTTGCGGGATGCGCGCCAGGTAGCAGGGGTTGGCGATCTTGTAGCCGTTCAGGTGCAGGATCGGCAGCACACAGCCGTCGCGCACGGGGTTGAGGAATTTGTTGGAATGCCAGCCGGTCGCCAGCGGGCCGGTCTCGGCCTCGCCGTCGCCGACCACGCAGGCGACGATGAGATCCGGATTGTCGAAGGCCGCGCCGAAGGCATGCGATAGCGAATAGCCGAGTTCCCCACCCTCGTGAATGGAGCCGGGAGTCTCCGGAGCGACGTGGCTGGGGATGCCGCCGGGGAAGCTGAACTGCTTGAACAGCCGCTGCATCCCGGCCTCGTCCTGCGAGATGTTCGAGTACACCTCGCTGTAGGTCCCTTCCAGATAGGCGTTGGCAACGATACCCGGCCCGCCGTGTCCGGGGCCGATCACATAGATGATGTTCAGGTCATGCTCCTTGATGACCCGGTTGAGATGGACGTAGATGAAGTTCAGGCCCGGCGTCGTCCCCCAGTGGCCCAGCAAGCGCGGCTTGATGTGCTCGCGACGCAACGGCTGTTTGAGAAGCGGGTTGTCGAAGAGATAGATCTGGCCGACCGACAAATAGTTCGCCGCCCGCCAATAGCCGTCCATCTTACGCAGCACGTCCGAGGACAGCGGACCCGTCGTCGCGGCTTCGGCAACCTGTTTGGCGCGTCCGTGGTCGCGTGGTTTCGAAGTCTGACGCCTCTTCATGATCCCACCTCCTGAATTATCAGGGAGCCCATTTCCTATTTCGTGCTTTCGCCCTTTCGTGCGGCAGGTACACTTCTATGTTACCCTTGTTCTAGCATACTCACCGCCTGCATGTTGGTGGCACACCTTGGGAGAATGCCGGCATGGGCGCAGTGATCGATCTCACCTCAATGGCGGAGGCAACACCCTGCTGGTGCGGCTGCAGTGAGTGCGGAGCGGGGGCTGGAGTAGGAGGAAGTCAAAAGGCAAAGCGCCAAATGCAAAAGTCAACACGAAGAACGCTTTCGCCTTTTGACTTCCTCCTTCGACTTGCTCCGCAGCCACGCATCGGAAGCAAGTGCCGCACGACACTAACGTTCTCAGAGAAATCAAATGCCTTCGTCCGCGGACACCCAGGCTCCCAACAGCGTGTATGCCACTGCCAGCACTACCGGCCCGATGAAGAGCCCAATGACGCCGAAGGCAATCAACCCGCCGACTACGCCCGTGAAGATCAGCAGCAGCGGCAGATCGGCGCCACGCTTGATCAACAGCGGCCGGAGAAAGTTATCGAAGGTCGTGCAGAACACCGCCCACACGAGGAAGACCGTTCCCCACACGGCGCCGTCCTTCGTGTAGACCCAGATCACGGCCCCGAGCAGAACCGGGCCGGCGCCGATCTGCGCCACGGCCAGGATGAAGATCAGCGCCGTCAGAATCATCGCAAAGGGAACATCCGCAATCATCAACCCGATCCCCGCGAGGGCCGCCTGGGCAATGGCGGTGACGATCACACCCAGGGCAACACCCCGAATCGCTTGGGCGGCAAGGTGGGCCGCGTTCTCCCCTTGTGTGCCGGCGAGGCGCCGGGCAAAGCGGTCGGTCGCCGCCGCCGCCGATTCGCCGTTGGCGTAGAGGATCGCCGCGATGATGACCGTGAGAAGAAACTGGACAAGTAACATCCCGATGTTGCCAACCTGACTCACAAACCCGAGAACGAACACACGCGCATATGGGGCGAAGTGCTCCGCCAGGTCCTCCGGCGCAGTGGCTGCAAGCTCCTGCCAGTACGCTGCGAGCTTCGAGCCGATCAGCGGCAGCGCCCCGAGCCAGGCGGGCGGCGGCGGGATGGTGAACGCCGCCAGCGATTTCGACCAGCGCACGATTTCCTCTGTATTGTCCACTATGGTGGAGACACCGAAGTACAGTGGCACCACGAGGATCAAGAGCAGCGTGATGGTCAGTAACGCCACGGCCAGGAAGCGGCGCCCCCCGAGCCACGCCTGTGCCTGCAACAGCAGCGGCCATGTGGCGACCACGATCATCGTCGCCCACGTCACCGCGACGAGAAAGGGCCGCAGGATCCAGAACGTGCTGGCGATGAGTACGCCGAGGGCCAACAACTGGAACGTGGTACGTGTCAGGTCGCGCGCGCCGTCGGCTGACATGACTCTCACCTCCAGGGACGGAAATCCGGAAAGGCGACGGTGACGCCCAGACGCACCGTCGTTTGCGGAGCCACCGGCGCGAACTGACGGTAGGCCATCCACTCGCCGGTCACAAACACGTTGATCGGCGGCAACCCCGGGCGCACGATCACGTTGCCAACGCCGAAGCTGACGGGCAACAGGGTGCCGGTGTGCTGCCGCCAGCTCATGGTCCAGGTGGCGTCCGCCGATTTCACGTAGAAGCCCTTGCCGATGTAGGTTAGCAAGACTGGCTGAACCAAGAGATTACTCTGGCGCTGGCTCTCGGGAGAAGTGTAGGCGAAGGAAATGGGATTCTGGATCAAACCACCCACCAGCACTCGCGGGATACCCTTGTAGATGGCAGCGAACGCCGGGCCCGCCTGCCAGGCCCGCTGGCCCGCGGATTTGTCGGTTGCGGTTGGAAAAATGAAGATCGGGCCGACACCCATCAGCAGGCCGCTCGACCTGTCCGGCCACGGAATGACTCCGAGGTCGAACAGCTGCACGTCGCCGAATTCGGTGCGTGTGGCGCTCCCTCTGCCGGTCGGGACGGTCACCAGCTGGAAGCTGGGGCGGATCAGTTGGACGAACGGCAGCAGCGAATACTTGGGAATGCGCGGCACGATGGCGCGCGCGATGACGCGGTTGGTCTGCGCCTCGGTGCCGTAATTCTCCGGTGTGTAGGCATCCTGAACGAAAATCTGCGGCAAGGTCGTCAGCGGATCGGTGAACTCTTCGGCAAGCTTCTTGGCCTTCGGACCGGCGGCTTCATCCTCTGCGACGGCGGTGGTCGCGTGGAGGGCGAACCCACATGCGTACAACGCCATGGCCAGAACGACAGCGCCACAACACCTACCGCCCATAGATCTCACCGTCCCGCGCTTCCTGCCTGGTGCGTCTCCCGAAGCAATGAGCGCTCGCCGCAGCACGCTCATCCAATCTCCACTGGTGCGCCGTTGCTTTGCGTTCTTTCGCCGCTGTCCTCACCCACCGCGGCCGCCGATGGCCCGCAGTTGCTTCGAAGTCATGAACCACAGGAGCTCACCCGCTGCGCGCGGGGGGAGCGTATCGACGCCTACGGCGGCGACCGCTCCTTTCTTGAACGGCAGCTGCGCAAGGTCGGCGGATCCCGTGAGCAGATATGACGCAAGCCGTCCCACGTCCGGCTCATGGCCGACGAGAACCAACGCGGTCGCCGTCCGGTAGGGACGGAGGCCCTTCACCACGTCGGCCGCCTCATGTCCCGGCGCCAAAGGCGGGTAGGTCTCCACCGCTACCTTTGGTGCCAGCACATCGACGACCACCGCCGCCGTTTCCGCGGCGCGCCGCAGGGGACTCGACAGCACGACGTCGGGCGTCACGTCGAGACGCTTGAGGCCGGCAGCGGCGTGGCGCATCTTCCATTCCCCTTCGGAGGTCAGGGCGCGATCGCTATCGCTCATGCCGGCCGCAGCGGCGCCGGCGATCGCATGGCGCACGAGATAGATCACACAGCTCATGACGTCCCTCCCTGTCCGGCTGTTGGCGCCGGCTCCGGTGTTGGCGACGCTTCGGTGCGGCGCAAGCGCCGCAGCACGGCGTCGCAAGCGGTGACCGTGCGCTTGCGGGTGAAGCGGCGCCACGTACGTTCGAACTCGGCGCGGCGCTGCTCGGCGCGGCGCAGCTCGCTGGCGACCAGCGCCCCGAACGAAACCATCGACGCCGGCGGGAGCTGCGCGCCGGCGCCCTCGACGTAGGTGCGCACGAAATCCGCGGCGACTACCGAGTCGTGGTAGCTGCCGAGGAGATCCTGCAGCTCGGTGAGCCGCTTCACCAAAAGGCGGCCCGGCTTCCCGGTGAGCTCCTGGAGGAACTCGAGCAGATAGCGCAGCCGTTTGGCGCGCATGCGCAGGGCATGCAGATCCTCGGGGTGCGGCATCGCCTGGATCTTCTTGCCGCGCTTGATCAGGCGGCGGAAGGCCTTCTTGATGGCGCGGTGGCCGGCCATGGCGATCGGCTCCAGCGCCGCCGCGTCGCCTGGGCGGCGCGGCGCGCGGCTGTGTGCGAAGCGCTCCAATTGCAGCAGCAAGCGGAAATAGCGTGGCGAGGCGAGGCCCGCGAGCATGGTGGCCCGGTGGCCCGCCCGCTCACCCGCCAAGTGCGTCTGCAGGGCGCCAAGCGTTGGGCGAAAGCCGGCTGGGGCCGCGGCACTGAAACCGTCGAGCTTAGCCAACTGCACGTCGAGATCGCGGACACCGCCGAGCAGCTCGCCCAGCCACCGCAGCTCCTGGCTGGCGCGGGTCTGCAGGCGCGCGGGTATGCCCGCCGCGAAGATGCGCAGCGCCGCGCGCAAGCGCCGGGTCGCGACCCGCATGTCGTGCAGCGCCTCCGCCGCGTCCTGATCGGCGCGCACCTTGGGATCGTGCACCCGCAGCCAATGCAGTTGCCGCGCAATGATGTGGCGTACCGCGGCTTGCATCGAGTGGAATGCCAGGACCCGCTGGTCGCTGCTGTCAAGGATGCCGCTGCCGTACACCACGGTTAGACCACGAGCGAACTTGGACTCGTGCGACGCCTGTAGCCCGAAGCCGCGCCGCAGCATCCGCGACAGGCTGGCGATGTCGTGTCGATCACCGCCGCGTTGCTCGACCTCAACTTCGCAGTAGGTGGTCTCCGCCTGCCCGGCCTGCGGAGCATGCAAACGCACCCGGTCAAGCGCCAGCTCGGCAATCGGCGCCGGCGGCGCCGCGGGATCGGACGGCAGCACGTCGAACAAGCGGCGATGAATCTCGCTGATGAGGATGGGTGCCAGCGGCCGCCCGGCGACCAACGCGGCCAGCTGCGTCTGCAACGGCCCCGGTGGCGGCACGAACGGCAACCCCGGTGCGCTCGGGAGCGCCACGGTCAACTCCGGGCGTTCGTGGACGTCGCCCTTCACCCGCCCGGCCCACTTCATCGTCGCTTCCCAGTGGTGCCCATGGCGGCGCAGCCGCAGCGCGACGCCGTTGCGCGCCAATGTCAGGTTCGGGGTGTCGAGGTAGCTCGAATGGAGGCGCACGGCGCCACGCGCCTGCACGCGATACGGTCCGAGATGGCTGAGACGAGCGAGGGCCCGCAGATCCGTCGTCGTCGGCACCAGCAGCTTGGCC
>CAZTDK010000415.1:0-6126 GCA_964611965.1 uncultured Binatia bacterium (SeqCode)
TGGGCCATGATGCCAATGTTACGCGTCCGTTCGAGCGGTACTTTGCGAGCCATAGCTATTCTACGCGCGGGTGGCCAGCTGTCTGGTCACCGCGCGTGCCTCATGTCTGTTGCTTACCACCGATAGTGAGCGAAGGCCTTGTTCGCCTCCGCCATGCGGTGCGTGTCTTCCTTCTTCTTGATCGTCGAACCGCGGTTATTGCTCGCGTCCATCAACTCGGCCGCGAGCCGTTCCGCCATCGACTTTTCGTTGCGGGCACGTGCGTGCTGGACGATCCACCGCATGGCGAGGGAGACGCGTCGGGTGGGTCGTACTTCGACCGGCACCTGATACGTCGCGCCACCGACGCGACGTGACCGCACCTCAACGACCGGTTTGACGTTGTCGAGCGCGCGCTTGAAGATTCCCAGCGCGTCCTCTTTGGCGCGCTCGCCAATAAGATCAAAGGCGCCGTACAGAATCCGTTCTGCGGTGCTCTTCTTGCCACCGTTCATCATCGTATTGATGAACTTGGTGACCATGCGATCGTGAAATTTCGGGTCGGGCAAAATCTCCCGACGCCGCACTTCTCCCTTGCGCGGCATACGTCAGCTCTTGTCCTTTTGGTTCACTTGGGCCGCTTGGCCCCGTACTTGGATCGACTCTGCTTGCGGTCCTGGACACCAATCGAGTCCAGCGTGCCGCGCACGACGTGGTAGCGGACACCCGGGAGATCCTTCACACGGCCTCCGCGGATGAGCACCACGGAGTGCTCCTGCAAGTTGTGGCCGATTCCGGGGATGTAGGTGGTCACCTCAATGCCATTCGTCAGCCGGACGCGTGCGACCTTGCGCAGCGCCGAGTTCGGCTTCTTCGGCGTCTGCGTGTAGACGCGCGTGCAGACGCCACGCTTTTGCGGCGAGCGCTGCAGCGCGGGAGCGGCCGTTCTGCGGCGTTGCTTCCCGCGGCCGTGCTTCACAAGCTGATTAATCGTCGGCATTCCTCTTCCTATTTTGTTCCGCTAAGCGAACCGTTGTTCATACGAAACCTGCTGTGCGCTGTCAAGGTCAACCCTCGATCGCTTCGGCAACCACCGGAGCGGCTTCCTGCGCCGCCTCGGCCTCGGCGCCCTCGACGAGGATCTCCGCGGTGGAGTAACGCGGCACTCCGGTGCCGGCGGGAATCAACCGACCCATGATGACGTTCTCTTTGAGCCCCACCAGATGGTCGACTTTGCCATTGATAGCGGCTTCCGTGAGCACCTTCGTAGTCTCCTGAAAGGACGCCGCGGAGATGAAGCTGTCCGTCGACAGGCTGGCCTTGGTGATTCCCAGCAGCAAGGGCTCCGCAATCGCCGGTTCACCACCCTTCGGGAGGACGCGCTGGTTCTCCTCCTCGAAACGCCACTTCTCGACCTGATCACCGATGAGGAAGGTGGTATCCCCGACTTCCTTGATACGCACACGGCGCAGCATTTGACGCACGATCACCTCAATGTGCTTGTCGTTGATGCGGACGCCCTGCAAGCGGTAGATTTCCTGCACTTCGTCAACCAGGTATTTCGCCAAGGCCTTCTCACCGAGAATGGTGAGGATGTCATGTGGGTTCGACGACCCGTCCATGAGCGCCTCGCCGGCACGCACGCGATCGCTCTCGTGCACGCTGATGTGCTTGCCCTTGGGGATAAGGTACTCACGCGGCTCGCCGACCTCGGGCGTGACGATCACCTTGCGCTTGCCCTTGGTATCTTTGCCGAAGGACACGGTGCCGTCGATTTCGCTGATGACCGCGAACTCCTTTGGCTTGCGCGCTTCAAAAAGCTCGGCGACGCGCGGCAAGCCACCGGTGATATCCTTGGTCTTGGTCGTCTCGCGCGGGATCTTGGCGATGATATCGCCGGCGCCGACCTGTTGCCCTTCGGTCACGTTCACGTGTGCGCCGACGGGCAGCGGATAGCGGGCGTAGTTGTCCGAGCTGGGCAGGCGCTGCGTCTTGCCGTCCTTGTCCTTGATCGAGACGCGCGGACGCTTGTCGAGATCCTTGGAGTCGATGATGACCTTTGTGGACAGGCCGGTGCGCTCGTCCACCTTCTCTTCCATGGTGACACCCTCGAGGATGTCGCCGAACTTCACCGTCCCCGGAACCTCGGTCAGCATGGGAATGGTGTAGGGGTCCCACTCGGCGAGCAGATCGCCGGCTTTCACCTTGGTGCCATCTTTCTTCTTCAGCTTGGCGCCGTAGACGATCGGGTAGCGTTCACGTTCACGTTCGCGCCGGCCTTCGTCGACGCGTTCGACGATCGCAAACTCGCCGTTGCGGTTCATCACCACCTGATCGCCTTCTTTGTTGAGCACGGTCTGCAGGTTGATGAATTTCACGAAACCATCGTTGCGCGCATCCAGCGTCGTCTGCTCGGCGCGCCGGCTGGCAGTGCCGCCGATGTGGAACGTCCGCATGGTGAGCTGCGTGCCGGGCTCACCGATCGACTGCGCCGCGATGACGCCGATGGCTTCGCCCAGGTTGACCATGTGACCACGCGCCAGGTCGCGGCCATAGCATCGAATGCACACGCCTTGGCGCGACTGGCAGGTGAGCACGGAACGGATCTTCACGCGCTCGAGCCCAGACTCCTCGATACGCTTCACCAGATCCTCGTCGATCTCCTCACTCGCCGGGACCAGCACGTCGTTGTTGAACGGATCGTGGATCTCCTCGAGCGCCACGCGGCCGAGCACCCGATCGCCGAGGCCTTCGATAACCTCACCGCCTTCGACGAGCGGGGTCATCTCGATCCCATCCATGGTGCCGCAGTCTTCCTCGGTAATGATCGAATCCTGCGCCACATCGACCAGGCGCCGCGTCAGATAGCCGGAGTTGGCGGTCTTGAGCGCGGTATCCGCCAAGCCTTTGCGGGCGCCGTGCGTGGAGATGAAGTACTGGAGCACCGTCAGACCTTCGCGGAAATTCGCGGTAATGGGGGTCTCGATGATCTCGCCGGAGGGCTTGGCCATCAAGCCGCGCATGCCGGCAAGCTGCCGAATCTGCTGCGCGCTGCCACGGGCACCGGAGTCGGCCATCATGAAGATCGGGTTGAAGCTCGATCCGGTTTGCTTGTGACCCTTGTCATCGACGCGCGTTTCGGTCTGCAACTCGCGCATCATCTCGTCGGCGATCCGGTCGGTCACCTCAGCCCAGATGTCGACGACCTTATTGTAACGCTCGCCGTCGGTAATGAGACCCTGGTTGTATTGCTCTTCGATCTCACGCACGTCGCCGTAGGCGGATTCCAGCAGCTTCTCCTTACCGGAGGGGATCACCATGTCCTTGATGGCGATAGAGATGCCGGCACGGGTGGCGTATTCGTACCCGAGGTCTTTCAACTTGTCGGCGAAGATCACCGTCGCCTTGTTGCCGGCGAAACGGTAGGAGAGATCGATGAGCCCGCCGAGCTCCTTCTTCTTCATGACCTTGTTGACCTCGGCGAAGGTGATCTGCGGCGGCACGATCTCGTACATCAGGACGCGGCCGACGGTGGTTTCGATGCGTTCACCGTCGAGGCGCACGATGATTTGTGCCTGCAAATCGACTTCGCTTTGATCATACGCCAGCCGCACTTCCTGAAAGCTCGAGAAGCGCATGCCCGTGCCCGGAGCGTTCGGGCGCTCGCGGGTCATGTAGTAGAGGCCGAGCACGATATCCTGCGTCGGCACGATGATTGGCCGTCCGTTGGCGGGCGAGAGGATGTTGTTGGTGGACATCATCAGCGCACGCGCCTCGACCTGCGCTTCGACCGACAGCGGGACGTGCACCGCCATCTGGTCACCGTCGAAGTCGGCATTGTAGGCGGCGCAGACGAGGGGATGGAGCTGAATCGCCTTACCTTCGATGAGGGTCGGCTCAAACGCCTGGATACCGAGCCGATGCAACGTGGGGGCGCGATTGAGCAGCACCGGATGTTCGCGGATGACCTCGTCGAGAATGTCCCAAACCTCGGGACGCTCCTTCTCCACCATCTTCTTGGCGCTCTTGATGGTGGTCACCAAGCCGCGTTCTTCGAGCTTGTTGTAGATGAACGGCTTGAACAGCTCGAGCGCCATTTTCTTCGGGAGGCCGCACTGATGCAGCCGCAGTTCGGGCCCGACGACGATCACCGACCGGCCGGAATAGTCGACACGTTTGCCGAGCAGGTTCTGGCGGAAGCGGCCGCTCTTGCCTTTGAGCATGTCGGAGAGGGATTTCAACGGACGCTTGTTGGGCCCCGTAATGGCGCGCCCACGGCGACCATTGTCGAATAGCGCGTCGACCGCCTCCTGCAGCATGCGCTTCTCGTTGCGCACGATGATGTCGGGCGCATTGAGCTCCATCAGCCGCTTGAGGCGATTGTTCCGATTGATGACGCGGCGGTAGAGATCGTTGAGATCCGAGGTTGCGAAACGACCGCCATCGAGGGGGACCAGGGGGCGCAGATCGGGTGGAATCACCGGGATCGCCGCCATGATCATCCACTCGGGATGGTTGCCGGAGTTCTTGAACGCCGTGACCACCTTGAGGCGCTTGGACACTTTCTTGCGCTTCGCTTCGCTGGTCGCCTCCTTCATCTCGACACGCAGCTCCTTCGAGAGCTGATCGATGTCCAGATCCTTGAGAAGCATCCGCACCGCCTCGGCGCCCATCTCGGCCTTGAAGCCGTCGCCGTGTTCCTCACGCGCCTTGCGATAGCGGTTCTCGCTCAACAGCTCCTTGTACGCCAGCGGTGTCTTGCCGGGATCGGTGACCACATAGGACTCGAAATAGAGGACCTTCTCGAGCTCCTTGAGGGTCATATCGAGTAGCGTGCCAATGCGACTCGGCAAGCTCTTCAGGAACCAGATGTGGGCCACGGGCGTAGCCAAATCGATGTGCCCCATGCGTTCACGGCGCACCTTCGACTGGATGACCTCGACGCCGCACTTCTCGCAGACGACGCCGCGATGGCGCATGCGCTTGTATTTGCCGCAGTTGCACTCGTAGTCCTTGGTCGGCCCGAAGATCTTGGCGCAGAACAGGCCGTCGCGCTCCGGCTTGAACGTCCGGTAGTTGATGGTCTCGGGTTTCCGGACCTCACCGTGCGACCAAGAGCGAATCTTGTCCGGGGACGCAAGCGACACTCGCAGCGCGTTGAAGGCGAGTGGGTTCTTGGGTTTCTCGAATAGGGTAAAGAGATCCTCCATGATACCTCCGTGCGTTTCCGACGTTACTCGCCGGTTTTTTCCTCGAGCAACTCGACGTCAAGCGCCAAGCTCTGCAGCTCTTTCATCATCACGTTGAAAGACTCTGGCAGCCCGGGCTCCAGCACGTTCTCTCCTTTCACAATCGCCTCGTACATCCGAGTGCGACCGGCGACATCGTCCGATTTCACCGTCAACATCTCTTGCAACGTGAACGCGGCGCCGTACGCTTCGAGCGCCCAGACTTCCATTTCACCCAGCCGCTGGCCACCGAACTGCGCTTTGCCGCCGAGCGGCTGCTGCGTCACCAACGAGTACGGCCCGGTGGAACGCGCGTGGATCTTGTCGTCCACGAGATGGTGCAACTTCAGCATGTACATTATGCCAACCGTCACGGGCTGTGCAAAGGCCTCTCCGCTGCGGCCGTCCCGCAAGCGTGCCTGGCCGGTTACCGGAAGTCCGGCCTTCTTCAGCCAGTTGAAGATCTCGCTCTCGCCGGCGCCATCGAAAACCGGAGAAGCCACATGGATGCCGCGCAAGCTTTTGCGCGCGAGCTTGGCCAAGTCGTCTTCCTTCAACGTGTCGATGAAGTCCGCCGCCTCTTTGCCGTAGAAGTCCTTCATGCGCGAGCGCAGCTCGCTGCCACTCATGCGGCCGTCGAAGAAACTACTGATATCGACACCCAGTGTCCGGCTGGCCCATCCCAGATGGGTTTCCAGGATCTGGCCGACGTTCATACGCGACGGCACGCCGAGGGGATTCAAGACGATGTCGACCGGCGCGCCGTCCTCGAGGTAGGGCATGTCCTCTTCGGGCAGGATACGCGACAGTACGCCCTTGTTTCCGTGCCGGCCCGCCATCTTGTCGCCAACTTGCAGCTTGCGCTTGATGGCGACGAAGACCTTTACCATCTTGATGACGCCCGGTGGCAGCTCGTCAC
>CAZTDK010000416.1:0-6124 GCA_964611965.1 uncultured Binatia bacterium (SeqCode)
CGCCAAGGTGCAAGGCGATCCGCCCTTCGAGCTGCGCGCGCTGTTCGGAACCCTGCAGTGCAACTTCGAAGCGCTGCACGCCATCGACGCGCATACCGGTGCGGCGCAGCGCACCGCGCTCTTGAAGGAGATCGGCCCGAACCTGCAGAAGTTCGACAAGCAAGCCGCCGAGTACGAGAAGCGCGGCGCCAAGAACGATCAGGTTCCCCTCGGCCAAATGCGCGCCAAGGTCGCGGTCATGAATGCCGTGTACGCCTCGCTGCAGCCCGAGCCGCAGGAACAACTCGTGCTCGACGCTCTCGCCGGCTTCGAGAAGAAGTACCCGGACCAGCAAGAGTTGCTGCCGCAAGTGGTTCGCCTGCGACTGAACGCCGAACAACACCTGGGCCGCTTCAGCGAAGCCGAGGCCGACGTCAAGGCACACGGCCAACTGCTCCGATCGACGTATGGCACGGCGGCGATTGAAGACCTCGCCGTCGCCTTCGTGCGTGAAGGCGCGCGCCGCAAGAGCAAGGAAGGCGCCGCCGTCAACCAGGCCGCCGAGCAAGTGGCGTTGCAGCTCTACGAGCTGCTGGTGTCCGACAGCGAGAGCAGCAGCAAGAGCAAGCTCACGCTCGCTCGCCTCTACGAGAACACCGACCAGTTGAAGAAGGCCGCCGACCTTTACGGCGAGATCCTGCACGCCAACGGCGACTCGACCGCGGCGCTGCGCGGGCTTGGCCGTATCGCGGAAGTCGAGAAGCGTTTGCCGGACGCGCTCGGCTATTGGCAACAGCTCACCAAGCTGATGCGCGGCGGCGATGTCGGCTGGTACGAAAGCCAGTTTGAAGTGGCGCGGCTGACACAGGCCATGGGCAAGAAACAGGAATCCTGCGAACAGCTCGAGCAACTCAAACCGGCAATGCCGGGCCTGAGCGACGCGGATCTCCGCAAACAGCTCGACACGCTCTACCAGCAGGTCTGCCGCTAAGCACGCCGCGGGTCAGTCGAAATTGACGACGACGACTTTCTTGTTCTGCGCCGCCACTTCCCGCGGCGCCGGGCGCAAGCGGCCTTTCAGCACCTCGAGGTCGGCTCGGTTGATGACCAGAAACATATGACGTGGCGCGCTCCAGGCTTGCACCAAGGGGTCGTCGCCGTCCCAGAAGAATTCGTGGTGGTCGCCCTGCAGGCTGCCGAAGCTCAACTCGCCGCGCCCGCCGGTCAAGATCACCCGGTGCTGCGCATAGAAGTTCACTCCGATGACGTACTGGCGGTAGCTGACCACCTGGTCCTGCGGCTGCGCCAGCCGCCGGATTGTCATCCCCAGCGTCCGATACTGCGTCGCGACGCGCCGCGCCGTGAAGGCCACACCCTGGAATGCCAGGACGCCCATGAGCAGCGTCGCGAATGCAACCTGCAAGTTGCGGCGGCGGATGGCGACCAACGCGCCTGTCGCCGTCAGCACCAGAACCGCGCCGGCAGCGAAAATGGATGGCACCACCTGCCCCACCTGCGCGTCGCTCACGACGAACGGGGCAACCGCCGCAGCAACGACCGCCGAGACTCCGAGAACGAGCACCGCGATGCAGCCGCGCACCAGAACCGGCGTGTCGTTGCGGTCGATGACCGAACGAAAGAAGCACGCCAGCAGAATCGCCATCGGACAGAACATCGGCAGGACATAGGTGCCGAGCTTGGATCCTGAGAGACTGAAGAAGCCGAAGATGACCGCGCTCCAGATCACGCAATACAACACCGCCGGCGGCAGCCGCAGACGCATCGCTTGTCGCAGGAAGCGCGCAATCGCGCGCGGGGCCAGGAAGACAAACGCCGACCACGGCAGCCAGCCCCCGAGGACTATGGGCACGAAGAACCACAGGGGTTGCTGATGCTCATCCGGCCGAAAGAAACGGTCGAAATGCTGCTTGACGATGAAGAAGCTCACAAACTCAGGGTTGCGCACACTGACGACAAGAAACCACGGTAAGGCGATGGCGACGAGCACCAGCATGCCGAGCGGCGAGCACAGCCAGCGCAATGCGCCAAGGTTACGCTGCAGGACGAGAAACACCACGACGATCGCGCCCGGCAGCAGCAGCGCCATCGGGCCCTTGGTCAACACCGCCAACCCCATCGCGGCGTATGCCAGCACCGTGAACAGCCGCCGGTGTTCGCCGCTGTACGCTAACCACACGCAGCCGAGCATCACGGTGATCAGCCCACTCACCGGGGCGTCCAAGATGACGATCTGGCTCAACCCGAAATAGAAGGGCGCCGCCGCCAACAACGCCGCCGCGGCGCACCCGGTCCACACGTCGAACATCGCGCGCCCGAGCACAAAAGCCATTACGATGCCGACCAAGCCGAAGACCGCCGGCCAGACACGCGCCGTCCACTCGTGTATCCCAAACACCTTGAAGCTGAGCGCGGTCAACCAGTAGACCAGCGGCGGCTTTTCGAAATACTTGACATAGTTGAGATGCGGAGTGATCCAGTCGCCCAGCTCGAGCATCTCCCGCGGGATCTCGGCGTAGCGCGGCTCGTCCGGATCGGCGAACGGATAGGACCCGATGGTGCCGAGGTAGATCACGACGATGGCCAGAGCAGACACCAGCACCCAGGCGCACAACATCCGCGGGCGGGCCGTTGCGCCCTCCAGAGCCCCGGGGTCCGTACTCGCAGGACGATCAAGCCCCGACATCATGCTCGTCCCACGCCCGCCCCGTCAGCCAAGGGACTTCGGCGGTCGATCCGCGGTGCTCAGGTCTGCTGCCTGATCGTCTCACGTGCCGTCCGCTTGCGGGGTCGTCAGTCGGTCGCCTGAATCGTCTCTGGCCACAGCGGATGCGCCATGATCGCGGCCGTCGCCTCCTCCGCGGTCGGTCGGACCAACGTGCGGTCCTGCTCCCCGCGTGGGGCGTAGTCGCGAGAGACATCGCTCTGGAGAAGTACGATCGCCGGCAGGGCGAGCGCGGCGGCGAGATGCATGGGTCCGGAATCCGGAGTGACGACCAAACGGGCGGTGCCCCACAGCGCGGCGAAGAGCCGGAGCGGCTGCGGCGGCAGCAGCTTCACATTCGCAGGCAACTGGCGCCGATAGTCGCGCTCGAACGGCAGCTCTTCCGGACCGAGAAATACCAGGACTCGCGCGCCGGCACCCGCCAGTGTCGCCGCCAACTCGATCCAGCGTGCCGATGGCCAGCGTTTCCTCAGATGGCCACCGACGAAGACGCCGACGAATGGCAAGACCGTCGATCCGACAGCCAGCTGCAACGGCTCGAGCACGAGCAGCGCCGCACTCCGTTCTTCGGCACTGACGTTGTACACGGGCCGGTCGGGACACCTCGCGCCCAGCTGGCGTGCAAACGCCGGAATGCTGGCATAGGCGTGCGCGGCTCTTTCGAACGGCACGCGAACGTTGAGAAAATGGTCCGCCTTACCCGTGCATCCGATGCGATAGTGCGCACCGGTCAAATAGGCGTAGAGCCCTCCCGAAAACGAGTTCATGCTGCCTTCGACCGCGACGTCGTAGTGCTTGCGGCGCAGGCGGATGAACAAAGCAACGAAGCGCCAGGGCCGGGTGATGAAACGCCGGGAGACGGGATACACGGTATCCACCGGCAAGTGCGCCAGAAGCGGCGCCGTCGTGTCGCCGCACAAGTAGTCCAGCTGCGCCCCCGGAAAGCGCTCGCGCAACGCGAGAATGAGCGGCGTCGCCAGCAGCGTGTTGCCGATGCGGAAATTCGGGCGCACGATCAGCACCCGCCGCGCATCGCGCACGGACTCGATGGGGATGTTCGCCGGGGTCGGAAGGAGGATGTCGGCGACGCGACCAAGGACGCGCTTACCAAAATGGCCGAGCGTCTGACCGAGACGCTGCGCCACGGGATGATGGGCGAGAGACATGATACGCTCGACAATCCTAATTCGGCAGAACCGGAACCAAACAGGCACCGCTCAGGAGCACGGAAAACCGGAAACGGCTCAACCTGAGATGCCCCCGGCGCACGACTCGCTGTTGACCGGTTTTGCATTTCCGGTTTCGTCGCTTCTTGTTTTCCATTCTCTTCATTTCACGGGCAACAGGGAATCTTCTCCCGAACGCTCCAGACTGAGTCGCTAAGATGACAAAAGGTTCGGCTGGCTGTCCCGCCCTTTGACGAGCAACGCCAGCGCGGCCGCAACCGTGAGCCACGCGAAGACATCGCCATAGCGCGTGTAGAAGCTCATGAGCTGGAGCCGCGGCACGGTGCCGATGACAACCTCGGAAGTGAACAGCCCGCCCTCCGCCACAATGCGGCCGGCGGCGTCGATGATACTGGTGACGCCGGAGTTCGAACCACGCAGCAAGTAGCGCCGGTTCTCGATGGCACGCCACAGCGCCAGGGCTTGGTGCTGGTAGGGGGCGACGGTGTTGCCGTACCACGCGTCATTCAAAATGTTCAGCAGCACCTCGGCACCGGCCTGCGTGGTGTAGCGCGGCATGCCGGCGGAGATGTCCTCGTAACAAATGAGCTGGCCGATCTTCGCTTTGCCGCCGATGTCGAACACGGAAACCCGATCGCCCGGCGTGAACCCGCCGGGCACCGGGACGATCTTCTTGATGAATGGGATCGCCGACGCAAACGGAACGTACTCGCCGAACGGCATCAAGATGCGCTTGTCGTAGCGATCGAGCAACACGCCGCCGGGTTCCATGAGGAACGCGCTGTTGAACTCATCGGCATCGTCGGGATCGCTGCTGCGCAGGCGGAACGCCAGGCCGCCGAAGATGAGGTGGCGGCGCAGGCCCTCGAACGGATTGTCCTTCCCTTCGAGCCGGGTCATCTCCGCGGAAACCCAGTGTTGGTCCACGGTTTCCGGCCAGACGAGCACATCGACGTTGTCCTGCACGCCTTCCGAGAGCTGCTGATACTTGCCGACGTTGATGTCGAAGTAGCGCGTGTCGCCCTTCTCCCTGATACCGACGTTGCCTTGCACCAGGGCGACGCGCACGCTCGGCGCGCTCTGCATCAGATGGTCGATCTGCGGCAGACGGATCACCCCGTAGAGCACGAGGGCGAACGTGGCCATGAGTGCCGCCCCGAGAGGAAGCAGGCGGCGCCGATCGCGCTGCGGCCGATCGATGCGCTCGGCAATACCCGCCGACACCCACAGCATCACGAAGCTCAACCCGAAGGGGCCGGTAATATCCCCAATCTGCATGAGCACCGGGACGTGGAACTGACAGTTCGCCATGCGCCACAGGAACAAGTTGGGAAAGAGGAACTCCAAACTGACCCAAACGATCGGTGCCGCCAATCCCAGCGGCCCCGGTCCGCTGCGCCGCCAGGCGACCGCAAACAGCACGAACTGGCACGAGGCGAACAGCGTGAGGCACAGGTAGACGAACAACGCGATTGGGTAGCTGAACCCGCCGAAGCTGTTGATGGTGTAGACCAGCCAGTAGAACGCCGGGAGGTTCGTCACCACGCCGGCCACCAGACCCACGCGCACGGCATCGCGCGTTGAATGAGCACGCCGCAGCGTCCACAGCAGCGGCACGAAGGCGACCCACGCGAGCGGAAAAAGCTGGAAACGCAGGAAACAAGCCGAAACCAGGATGCCGGTCGCTACCGCCGCGGCATAGTAGGCAAGCGGCAGCGCATCGGCGCGCCGCAGCGCTGATGGAGGGGAGCGCAGGAGCGGGGCGGCAGAGGAACGCACGTGTGCAGATTCCGTCGCGCGCCGCGGCAGTCTCGCGCCCCCGCTCCCCTGCATCAGCGGTTCTTTACATTGAGCGCTTGCGGGCCCTTTTCGCCCTTGGTGACTTGGAACTCGACGTTGTCGCCTTCACGCAGGTCGTCGAACACGACCTTGGGAGCCAGCTTCGAGCGATGGAAGAACACGTCGTCGCTGCCGTCGTCTGGAACGATGAAGCCAAAGCCCTTGTCGCGAACGATCTTCTTGATGGTACCGTACATGACTACTCCTCCTTCTTTTCACCCACGCGGCGCGTCAGGCCGTCCGTGCGGCGCCGCCCGAGCGCCGCCGGCGCCCTCCCCCGTTTCCTCCGGGGGGCCCGCCACGCTGGGCGCCGCCACGTGGCGGCGCGCCGCGTGGTGGCCCACCACGCGGTAGTCCACCACGCGATGGACGGCCG
>CAZTDK010000417.1:0-6108 GCA_964611965.1 uncultured Binatia bacterium (SeqCode)
GCTCAGATCGCAGCCGTCCATGGTTGCGCCGTGAAACGTGCAGTCTTCGATGCTGGCACCGATGAACGTCGCGTTGCTGAGATGGGCGCCGCTGAAATCGGAGTTGTCGATTTCTGTGAACTGGCCGTACGGGGGGCTGCTGGAGAATTCGCACCCGTCCATGGTCGCACCGCGAAAGGTCGAGGTGGCGATGCTGGCACCGACAAAGATCGCGCCGCTGAGGTTGGTGCCATCGAAGTTCTGGTTGTCGAGATTGGCGCCGTCGAAGCAGCAGTTGACGCAGTTGGCACTGGCGGTCAGCGCGGTACCCTCCTGCACCGTCTGCGGCTGTACAAACACCGTCTGGCGCTTCGCGGCCTCCGCGCTGCGGCCGCGGACGATTTCCACCGTGTACTGGCCCGCCGCCAGGCCGATCTGGCCGCCGCCGCGCCCCACCCGGCCGAGTTCGCGGCCGCGAACATTGCGGACGACCAGCGTGTCGACTTGATCGGCACTGGGATCGATTGCCAGGCCAAGCGTCAGTGGCCGGTCGACATAGTATGGGACGACGTCGATGGCATCCGCGGGCTGCAGATCCATGATGGCCAGATGGCTCAGGCGCAGGACGGCGAGCGGATTGCGCGCGAGGAACTCCTCTGTGTAGGCCCGTGGATCGGTTGGACCGTCAGGCAGGATGCTGGCGTTCTCGGTGCTGGTGCTGGATTCACCGCAACCGCACAGCACGGCGGCGAGCAGCAGGCTCGCCCAGCGGTTGCGCTTCAGCCGATGAATCATGTGTTCACCTCAGGCCACCGGCTGCGGTCGACACCGGGGCTGTCGCTTCACTTTCGCAGCGGCCGAGCCGGAGCCGGAAACGGCAGGGTGGCCATGCCGCCATTGCCGAACTCGCGGGAAGCTTCTCGACGCCGCTTACGCCCACACATCCATACACCACGCAATTTCATAGACCACACTATCGCGGTCACCGTCAACGGCTTGTGCGCTATCTCGCGCCGGGCTCGGCCCGGCTTATCTTATCAATGTGATGCATGCGGAGGTCGCGGCAGAAGGCCAAGACTGTGAAACGGCTTGGGGTCCGACGGCAGATCGGCGTCGAAAAAATGCCCCGCACCGAGCACAGCTAACCTACCTTCTGCATTGGGTTTTCGCACCGCCGAGTGGGGTTACGGCTGGACGCTTATTCGGGGTTAACCTTCGACGGCCGATTCACACTCAGCGCCGGATGGCCTCTACGACGGCTGCGTGTGTGCGTTGGCGTTGGCCTGGCGCGGGTGGCAGCAGACTGCGGCCGTCGATGCGGCCCCCCCCGTGTCCGTGGGCTCCCGCCGGAGCCCACGGGCCATTGGAATGCAGCGTCCCACCCCGGACGATGGATGGAGGACGACGCGACTTGCAGCGGCCGTCCGGCGTGGTCCTTTCGTATACTGAACGGTCCGAAACCGAGTGCTCCTAGTTCGGTTTCACCCGTCCGATCTCCCCGACATCTGTTCCGCATTGTGGACAGACCGACAGGAATTCTCATGGAGCTACGCGCGCCCGTAGGTGGCGTTCTCCTTGAACCAGCCCTCTGCTTCTCCGCTGCGGAGGTCCGAAATCGACAGCATGATGCCGAACCAATCTCGAGGTACCCCTGGTCCTCGCCAGACTCCCATCCACCGCATTCTGAGTCCACATCGCCAAGTAGCGTGAGAGGGTGACAGTTTGTGTAGCTGTCGTGAGTGCCGACTCTCATGCCGTCTGATGGTGCGCAGCCGGTAGTCACGATTATCCGGATGATCGAAGTGTCGGGACCCACAAGCAGCCTGGCGACGCTCGTGCGTGGCCGCAGGAGGCCGTCCACGTTGCCGATGCCAGCGACTCTGCTCTTGGCGAGCATTCTCTAACGGTGGATATCGTGCCGACGGTCGGAGCATCCTCACGCGCGTCACAGCAGAACGCGATACCAACGCTCTTGATGTTCACCGTCGCGGTGTTGGTCGGACTCGGCATGCTCACCATGGGGCCGCTCATGTTCGCGCCGATATTCGGGATGCTGTTCTTTGCGCTGGTGTTCGCTCGCCCTCAATACGGCATTGCTTTGTTCCTCTCCACCTTTTTGGTCTCGTACCCGGCCGCCCTTCAGGGGAGCGGACTGCTAACCATCAATAACGTGCTGGGGGGCATATTCGTCATTCTCCTCACGTACAAGATCTATCGCGAGCGGGATTGGTGGTTCGTTCGTAGCCCTGAGATGCAACTGTTGGGGTTTATATTTCTCATGTTTTACCTCTCAGATAAGCTGAATGGTCCCGATCCGCGGTTGTTGCCCCTGCTGGGTCCTGTGCAGTTTGGCGCTGAAAATATGCGTACCTTCATCACTCGCAGCGTATTCATCCTGTTCTTCATCAACTTCGTCCGTACACCACAACATATCTTGATGATATATCTGCTGGCGGTCGTGCTGATGACCATCAGTGCCATCACCGGCGTCCAGGACGTGCTGCACGGCGGGGGTTTGCATGGCTATCGAGCCGTCAGCAGCGTCATCGCCTCGGCGGCCAATCCGAACCGGCTCGCGATGTTTGCGATCCTCGCCATAGCGGAGCTGTACTACCTTACCACGTGGCTGTCGTTCCCCGGCATCACGTTGCTCGTCAGTCCCCTCGTCGGGGTCCTGGGACTGTGCGTCTTCATGACGGCGTCGCGCAGTGGCCTGCTCGGGCTCGCCGTGTGCTTCCTCGCTATCATTTACGAAGAGGGCTTCAGTGTGCAGAAGCTCGCGGGGTATGGCCTAACCGCCGGCCTTGTCTTCGTGCTGGTGGTCCAGTTTACGCCCGCGAAGACTCTCGAGCGCATTACCAACCTCCCATTCACGCAGGCCGGCCAAAGCGGCTTGGGCTCGGCCTCCTTGGAGCGTCGGGAGTATAACTGGGAGCAGGCAATTGACATGTTCCGGCAAAACCCCTTCCTGGGGGTTGGTATCGGCAATTGGGAGCTTTCACGCTTTCTGCTTGATCCCACCCATTCGACCGGTGCGCCGCACAGCTCATATCTGCTTGCGTTGTGCGAGGGTGGCATCTTTTGCCTGGTGGCGTACCTCGCCTTGCTGTGGCGCTGCTGGCGCAATATCGGGTTTGCCGAGCGCTACATGGAGACCGCGGACTTTCCACTGTCCAAGAACCTGAAATGGGTTGTGAAAAGTACCAAGACCGACTTAATTGTACTGGTCTTCTTCTCAATCTTTGCCGATTTGTGGCAGCTCGTCATCTTGTTCTGGCTGGTTGGGATTAGCATCGTCATCCGCCGAATGGTCGAGCAGATCCTACTTGAGGAGGAACTCGCCTACTGAATGTGAATCGGCTTGCCGCTGCCCGCCACGTATGATCCACCTGGCGCAGGGCCGCCGCAACGATGCTAACCACCATGTCGCCATTGCAGTCACCATGACAGGTTGCATTATCAAATGCACCCTTGACGGACGGGAAGAAGGATGCCATCCGACTACAGCATTCCTGGATGGCACCCCGAATACGCCATGTTCTCTTTACTAATAGTTTGGCTCTTCGCCCTTGTGAAACTCGGCCACGTCTATTTCTTCGTCTTCCGGCCGGATGACTTCACGCGCCGTGTATTGGGCGTGATCATTTCGCAGCCGGACGGGCGTGCGGAGTATCAGACGTTTCAGGCGGGGACGTATCTCTCGGAGGTCCTGTTCGTGCTGTGGGCTGTGTATGTCAACGGAACGGTACGCGTGGCGTTGATGTTTATTGTCCTGTACCTTGGCTTCATCGTCGGGCTTCGCATCGTGTTTCTGATCCGGCACAAAACTTTGGGCCCGATGCACCGGAGCGCGCTCTCAGTCGAGATTCCGGGCTTGTTAGGCGGTGCGTTCTGTCTCTTGACCGGGTATTGAACGCGACGCAGGGCAGCAGCACGACAGCTTTGGCGGGACACAGAAATGCCTGCCCCGACGCGCACGGTGCTGGCCCGGCCGAAGATGCGGGAGTTTCAGCACTGCACCGCCTGCAAGCAGACCGCCTTGGCCATCGAGCGGCGGATCTGTGTCCGCTCCCGGATCAGGACCAGTATTTCGGTATCCCGAAGGCGCCCGGCCAGCGCGGCGACATCCTGGACGTGGTCGTTCCAGATCGTGATCTCGTGGTCCGCCAGTTTTTTCAAGCATTCGAGGGCACGAAGCGTGTCGTGATAGTCATCCAGTATGGAGATCGTCATTGCCGCGCTCTCCGGTGCTGCCTAGCCACGCGGACTAGCATTCGGTGAAGCGGATGCCAAACCATTAGCCAACGCTTGCTGCGGCGAGTTCTCCACACCGAAGGCCAACACCTGAACGCTTGACAGGTGCCTTGCCCGCTGCGTAATCTACTGCGTGTCAAAGCCAAACCGGTGGATCGGACTGGGTGTTGTGGTGTTGCTGCTGGCGGTGCTCCCGCTCGCGGGAACGGCCATACACTTCACAGCGAAGGCGCGCAACGACGCGCCCTTCGACATCGATTCGGAGTTTCCGGTGCTCGCGGCAGACGGGAAGCCCGCGCCGGAGACAAGGGGCGCTGCGCTGGCGACTGCAATTGCTCAAGTGCTCAGCTGGGAGCTTACGGGCACCGGTTGGAGGCCGAACGATATCGTCTTCAACCCAAACTGGTGGGGAGCGGACAACAACGCCAACCGCCAGTTGGGAATTCTGCTGGCGACGCGCGTCACCGCGCAGGCGTTCTCCGATCACTTGACGAAGACGCAGTCGGATCCCTACGACACGAATCTGTTCAATGCACAAAGTGCGCTGCGAAACCGTCAAACGCAGTTCATTTTGCCGTCGTTTGAAAGCAAAATGCAGGAAGCGATCGGTGAGTTGAACGCGTATAGCGCAGGGTTGAAATCCAGCGACGCGCAGATGCGTTCGCGCCCAGTCAACTTGCGAGCCACCGAGCTGGTGGCACTTGCGAATGTGTGGGAGTCGCTCCTGGGCGACGAACACAACAAGCTACTGCAGATGGCGTGTCCGTGGTGGGGGAAGCCCACTCCGCAGGATCGACCGCAGATTCCGGGGCTCGAAAACGACAACCTGGAAGAAGGCTGCGTTCCGTGGATCGAAACCGATGATCGGTTCTACGAAGCGCAGGGGGTGGCCCACGCGCTCTACCACTATATTCGAGGAGTTCGGCGCGACTACTGGCCGATGCTCAACAATCCGAACCGCAGCGAACCACTCCATCTGCTCGACCAGGTTTCATTTGCGCTTCATGTGGCGGCTCACATCAAGCCGCTCGTCGTACTGAATGGCTCTGCAAGCGGACTGTCTGCAAACCATATGCAGAATCTCGAGGGTTGGCTCGTCGAGGCGCTACAGAAGCTGGTCGCATTCGACCGCGAGGTCGGTAAGTCGTAGCGCATTCTCCCAGTCGTAGGAGGTGTGGGTCCCGAAAAGTCGATCATCGTGAAATCACACGCGGAATCGGGATCGTGCTAGGCGTACGATCAGCCGGCATCGAGTCCCTCAGTGGACCTCGATAGACACCGTGGCCATGCCATCCTTTTTTGTTTTCGTGGTGCAAAGCATCGCCTCAATCTTCCGCTCTCGGACGGCGCTGCAGATCGAAGTAATGGCGCTGCGACACCAGCTTGTAGTCTATCGACGAGCTGGACGACGCCCGAGGCGAGCCCGGACACGTGCCCAAGATGCCCGCCCCCTGGTCACACTGTGTCTGTCCCGTACGCAGCCGCTGCGCCGGCAGTGCGGTTCCCGTCACGCCCAAGATGCTCACACCATTGACGAGGTTGCTTGCCGACAGGTTCGCATCGTTCGCCGTCGCCGTCTTGGACCCACTGTAAAGCCCGTCAGGGATGGTGAAGGTCGCGGACCCGTTCGGACCGTTGACATTCGCCCCAGCCGGCAAGCTCAGCTACAACGGCTTGGCCCAGATCGGCATGCGCAGACCGCGAAAAAGCCCATCGGGGCGAGCACGTCGGCTCCGGCTGCGACGTTAGATGGGGATACCTGCGCGGGCGCTGATGAGCGGCGCGTCCGTGTCGACGCCGCCGTCGACACGGACGCCGACACGTACCCCTACCTTCGGGCCGACACCTCCGCGCACGTCGCCGTCGCAAGCACGC
>CAZTDK010000418.1:0-6102 GCA_964611965.1 uncultured Binatia bacterium (SeqCode)
CGCCATGGCTTGACAGGACGACGAGATCCGCCTCGTGAGTTCGGCCAAAGTGAGCGATCTGCTCCGCTGCCTTGCCTTGGATGATCTCCACCGTGGTGGCGAAGCCGTGACCGTGGAAGGTCGCCTCGATTTGCCCGAGCTGTGTCTGCGCTTCCGCACGTGCCATCTCCCACTCGAGAGCGTCGATCGGCGCGCGAGGGTCATCGGCGGGATCGAGCACCCGCAACAACGTGATGTGCGCCGAAAATGCGGCGGCAACGGCGGTGACGAACGGCACCACCCGTTCCGCGATCGCTGAGCCATCCAATGGCACCAGGATGTGATGAATCGCGAGGCCGGCGCACGGATTCGGAGTGGGTGAAGGGGTTGGGGCGACATCACTCGCTCCATTGATCATCGGCCTCCCCTCGCGGCTACTATCATCGGCGGCGACGTCGCTGGTCACGCAAGACTCCTCTGGCTGTGCGATCGAATCTAGCCGGAGGCGTGCCATCGTGTTTCTGAGCGAGGCGTGTGAGGCCCACGGCTCAAGCGGGGTGATGACGTGCAGGGACTACACGGGTTTGCTGTAAAAGTAAGAGGACAATGGCCGCCGGCCGCGAGCTGAACCCGAGCGGCGTTAACGAGTGACAATCGCTCCTACAGAGTTTCCCGTATTGGGATTCCGGCCCGCGGCGCTCTATAGCCTGTCTGGGGCGGCGATCCGTATGCAGAGAACAGTTGCTGTAACCGCACTGTCGGCCCGCGGGCCGCAGCAGGTGGCGGTTGCCTGTGGCGTCGCCGTGGGGCTCGGTGGGTTGATCACGCTCATCGGCTGGGCTGCGGATGTCCAGCGGCTCACAGACTGGACGAACGACGGGATTTCAATGTTTCCGATCCCGGCAATCTGCGCCGTCGTCAGTGGCGTTGCGCTTGTGCTGAGCAGTCTGTCGGAGCGGCGTTATCGCCCTGCAATCCACGTCATGGCGAGTGGGGTCGCAGTGATCAGTGCGCTGACGCTCTTCGAGCACATCACGGGAACCAATCTCGGCATCGATACGCTCCTATTCCCGCGCGCCTGGGGGCAAGCTGCCGCCGCGGCGCCGATGCGCATGGGACCACCCGCGTCACTGTCATTCCTGCTGATTGGCGCGGCGCTGGTTCTCTTGCATTCCGGACGGCGCGCCCGCTGTGCCGCTGCCGCGTTCGGCGTGGCAGTCATCGCGATCGCCGCGCTGTCGCTGATTGGCCGCCTGTACGGCGCGCAGGAAATGTATACGGTGCCCCACCTCACCGGCATCGCCTTGCAGACCGCTTCAACGCTCTTGGCGTTGGGTGCCGGCCTAGTGGCCAGCCTGCCCGATCATGAGCCGCTGCGCGTGTTGTTGGAACGCAGCTCTGCCGGAATGCTGGCGCGGCGCAGCTTGCCGATTGTCATCGTCCTCTCGGTGGCGCTGGGAGCGCTGCGCGTGCTCATCCAGACCCATGGGCTGGTGGATGTCGCCTTCGGCACTGCCTTGCGCACGCTGGTGGAGATCGTCCTGCTGACCGGACTGCTGTGGCGGGCGGTGGCCATGCTGCGTACGCACGAGCAGGAGCTCCGCGCCAGCGAAGTGGAGATCCGCCGCCAAGCCGCCCAACTCGCATCGTTTCTCCAAACGGCGCCGATTGCCTTACATCGCGTCGGGTCCGACGGCATCATCCTGTGGGCCAACGATGCCGAGCTGAACACGTTCGGCTACACGCGCGATGAATATGTCGGTCAGCATATCGCCGCGTTTCACGTGGACCAGCATGCCATCGCGGACATTCTGGCGCGCCTGACGGGTGGTGAACCGGTGCGCGAATACCCGGCACGAATCAGGTGCAAGGACGGCTCGATCAAGTCGGTCCTGATCGACTCGAGCGTGTTGTGGGAAGCGGGCCGCTTCGTGCACACGCAGTGCTTCACGCGCGATGTCACGGAGCAGCAGCAAGGCGAAGAAACGCGGGCGTTGCTGGCTGCCATCATCGAAGCCTCCAGCGATGCGATCGTCAGCAAGACGCTTGAAGGCATCGTCACCAGCTGGAACGTCGGCGCCGAGCGGGTCTTCGGCTACAGCGCGGAAGAAATGATTGGGCAATCCATTCTGCGCATCGTCCCACCCCATCGTGTCGGCGACGTTGCGACCATCCTTGCCGCCATCGGACGCGGCGAACGCATCGAGCATTTCGAGAGCGAGCGCGTGCGCAAGGATGGCCGTATCATCAATGTGTCGCTCGCGGTCTCGCCGATCATTGATGCGAAGGGCCACATCATCGGTGCCTCGAAAATCGCGCGTGATATTACCGAAAGCGCCAAGCTCTACGAAGCGGCGCAGCAAGGCCGCGCCGCCGCCGAGGAGGCCAGCCACGCCAAGGACCGGTTCCTTGCCATGCTCAGTCACGAACTTCGCAATCCGCTCGCCGCCGTTCGCAACGCTGTCACCACGGCGGCGCTGGACCCGGCACGGGCGCGCCGCGCGCTCGAAATCGCGCGCCGCGGCACGGATCAGCTGACGCGGCTGATCGACGACTTGCTGGAGGTGACGCGGCTGACGCAGGGACGCATTACTCTGCGGCGCGAGAGGGTTGCGCTGGAAGAGATCGTCACACGAACGATCGATGCGCTCCGGCCGTTCTTCGACGAGCGTTCGCTGACCCTGAATGTGTCACTGCCGGCGCAACCGATTGAAGTGGACGGCGATCCTGCCCGACTGGAACAAGTGCTCGGCAACCTGTTGATGAACGCCGCGAAGTTTACCGAACCCGCTGGACAGGTGACGATCGGCCTCGAGTACGAGGACGGATGGGGGGTGCTGCGCGTGCGCGATACCGGCATCGGGATCGCTCCCGAGCTGCTGCCGCGGATCTTTGAGCTCTTTGTGCAAGCCGATCAGGCATTGGATCGGACCCGCGGTGGATTGGGGATCGGCCTGACGGTGGTGAAGCAGCTGATCGAAATGCACGCCGGCGCGGTTGAGGCGCACAGCGCCGGCATCGGCCGCGGCGCGGAGATCGTTGTCCGGCTTCCGGCCACCATCGGGGCTGCGCAGGTGGCTCGGACGGTTGCCGCCGCACCACCGGTGCGTCGCACCGTGAAGGCGCGTGTCTTGATCGTCGAGGACAATGCCGATGCGGCCGAAAGCCTGATGATGTTACTCGAGCTCCTCGGTCTGCGCGTGCGTGTGGCCCACGATGGCTTTGCCGCCCTGGTGGCGGCGTGCGCCAATCCCCCGGATGTCATGCTGATCGATATCGGACTGCCGGAAATGGACGGCTACGAGCTCGCTCAACGCATCCGTCAGGAGCCGGCATTACGCGATGTCACGCTCGTCGCCCTCACGGGATACGGCCGCGAGGAAGACCGACAGCGGGCGCTCGCCGCCGGCTTCGACTATCACCTGGTGAAGCCGGTGGACCCGCGCAAGCTCGACGCTCTGGTCGCTGGCATCACGCCGTCGAGGCTGACGATGCACTAGGCCCTGCGGCGGGATGAAGGTCCGTCACGACATCTGGGTCGCGGCGGCCAGGCGCGTCAGTTGGTCCCCCAGGTGCGTGAGCCCGTGCTCGGCTGCCAGCGCGCGCCCGCGGCTGATCAACGTGCGCGCGAGCGCCCGATCGCCGCGCCGGTGACGCTCCGCGAGCATGCGCGAGTAGTTGTGCAGCGTGCGGACCTGTGCGGTGACCGCCCCTTCGCGCTCATGATCGTGCATGGCGGTGTCGAAGTAATGTACCGCGAGGTCCCATTGGCGCATGACCCCAGCAAGCAGGCCGAGCAGTTGCGTCACCGCGGTATGGCAGGCGACACCCCATCCCAGAACGTTCCACTGGGCAGCGTAGGGACGGAGATATTCATAGAGTTCCGGGGCGCTCGCGCGGTCGTCCAGGAAGGCGCAGGTCACCGCTAACGACGCGAGCGCCGTGATGCGCGTGTTCAGCGCGTTCTCCTGCGGCAGCTGATCGAGACCGCCGGCCATGGCCGCGTCGAAGGCCGCACGCGCCTCCTGCGCATGCCCCTGCTCGCTGCAAAAGAGCGGCAGCAGCCACGAGCCGACGCCGGCGAAGGTGCGGCCGGTCCGCGTGGCCGGTAGCGCTGAGAGTTGCACGGTGGGTTCCAAATCGGCGAACACCGGCAGTCGTCCTTGTTCGCGGCGCAAACCGAACAGCTGGGCCCATGCAACCACAGCAGCGCCTTCGGCGCTGACCCTCCCGCCGATCGCTGACGCCTCGAGGATCAAGCGTTCGGCGTCTGTGACGCGGCCACGCGCCAGGGCCAGGGTGGCGCCGAAATAGAGGGCATACCAGCGGAAGCGCGGCAGCTTGAGATCCTCCGCCAGCTGCGCGAAGTGCACCAGCTCGGCGTCGGCGGCGCGCAGGCGGCCGCGCCGCATCGACAACACGACCGACCAGGCGCGGGCCGTCAAATGGACGCGCGGATCGTCGGCCGACGGTGCGAGCGCCAACAGGCTCGCAGCGGTGTTACACTGCTCGTCGATGTTGCTGTCGTGAAACAGCGCTTCCAGTTGATCGACCAACACCTCCCCGAGCAGCGCCGGATCGCCGCCGTGCCGGGCCAGTGCCGCGGCCTCGTCGCACAGGTGCACGCGTCGCGCCGCGGTGCCCGGTGTGAAGTACAGCACCTGCGCGAGCCGCGCCAACACCCGGGCGCGCAGTGCCGGGTCGGCCTCGCCGATGCGCTGTGCCGCTTCTTCAAGGAGCTGCAGGACTCCCGGGTCATCATACACCCAGCGCGTCGCCAGCCCCAGCGCCGCGCGCGCCAGCAGCCGCGGCAGGGATAAGCTGCGGGCACGCGCCGCCGCCTGTTCGAAGGTCGCGCGGGCGCGGGCGCCGTCGCCGGCACGATCGAGCGCCTCGGCCTGTCCCAGGCTGATCTCGCACAGCAAGGGCTCCCACCCCGGCGGTCGCGACTCATCCAACAAGCAGGCCGCGTGCTCGAGGTGGCGTGCGGCGCTGTCATACGCATAGAGCGCCTGCGCCTGCTCCGCCGCCTGCCGGGCGTAGGTGATGGCGCGCTGCGGGTCGCCGGCGGTGCCCGCCTCGAAAAAATGGTGCGCCAGCTCGCTCAGGTGATCCTCGACCTTGCCGCCAGGCAGTCGCTCCAACACCTCGCCCACCCGCCGATGCCAGCGCCGGCGCGCCGCAATGCTCTGCCGCTGATAGAGCGCTTGGCACATCAACGCATGCGCGAAGCCGTAACCGCCGCGCCCCTCGCCCGCCGCCCGGATGACGCCCGCTTGCAAGGCTTCGTCGAGGTCGGCGAGAACCTCGTCGATCTCCGCGCCGCTGGCTAACTGCAGCAGCGTTTCGTCGAAATCCGTGCCGATCACCGCCGCCAGATTCAGCCGCTCCTGGCACGACGGGCTCAGACGACGCACGCGGCGCTCGAAGATCTCGATGACGCTCGCCGGGAGCGGCACGCCGTCGAGCAATCGGCTACGCCACTGCCCGCGCTCCGGGTCGATCAGATCCAACTCCCTGAGGTGCTGCAGGATCTGCTCGATGAAGAATGGGTTGCCTTCGCTCGTCTGCACGAGGTCGTGGAGGATAGTGTCCGGCATCGCCGCGCCCAGGAGCCCGCGGGCCAGCGATCCCGTCTCGCGGGCGTCGAACCCGGCGAGGCGGATGGTGCGCTGCAACCCGGACTGTGCCAGGCGGGCCATCACCTGACCCGCAAGTAGCGGCGCGGCGCCGTCCGGCTCGCGGCACGTTGCCACGATGGCCACGCGGCTGTGGGCGATGTCGCGGGCGAGGAACTGCAGGAGCAGCAGGGATGGCTCGTCGGCCCAGTGGAGATCCTCGAACACCAGGAGCTGCGGGCAGGCGTCCGCGGCGCGCGTGACAAACGTGGCGACAGCGTCCAACAGCCGGATGCGGGCCGACTCCGGATCGTCGGTTGGCGCCGGCTCGATGTCAGGCAGGCGGCCGTGCAAGCCCGGCAGCAGGCGGCCGAGCTCAGCGACGCCCGGGCCGGCGACACGACGCAGCGCAGCGTCCTCGAACGTTCCAGCCCATGCACGCAAGATCTCCACCCAGGGCCAGTAGGGCGGGGCGCTCTCTGCCTGGACGCTGTGCCCGATATAG
>CAZTDK010000419.1:0-6099 GCA_964611965.1 uncultured Binatia bacterium (SeqCode)
GCCCCGATGAAGACGACGCCTCCTCCATCCGGGCGAACCGCTCGATCATTGGCGTGTACGCGCAGGAGCAGCTGCAACTGCTCGACGATACGCTACGCGGGGTTGGCGGCGTGCGCTACGATCACTACGACGGGTTTGGGGATCAGGTCACGGCGTCGGGCTCGGCGTCCTACCTGATTCGGCCGACACAGACACGTGTGCGCGTTGGCTATGCCGACGGCTTTCGCGCGCCGACGTTCGACGAGCTGTATGGTCCTTTGGGAAACCCCGATCTGCTTCCGGAAACCAGCTGGGAGATCGACGCCGGGCTCACACAAGACCTGTTCGATGGCCGCCTGCGCTTCGAGCCGACGTATTTCTACCGGGAGGTGCACAACCTGATCGAGGAGGTCACCGATGAATTGCCGCCGGTGGCGGGCGTGCCGGAAGAGGAACGAGCGGAGAACTTCTCGAGTACGCGCATGCAAGGCGTCGAGCTGATCGCGCGCACGCAGCCGGTGTCATGGCTGACGCTGTCGGGAAACTACACGTACTTGAACTTTGTCACGCCGACGGGCGCGCTGGTCAACCGGCCGCGGCATCGTGGGAACTTGACCGCGGCCGGGCATTGGGAGGACGTTGTCGCCAAAGGCGATCGCGTCACGGCAACGACACTCGTCTATTTGGTGGGAGGGCGTGACAGTCCCAATCCCTTCAATGCAGAGGAGCCGTTTTCTCCCGCCCCAATTTCCAGCTACGGGCGCGTCGACGTCGCCTTGGCGTATCACTTCGGCAGTAGATTGTCGGGACTCGCGCTCACCGCGACGGCGCGCAACCTATTCAACCGTGACTACTCGGAGTCGATCGGTTTTCCCGCGCCGCCAGCGAACTTCCTTGCCGGGCTGCGGTACGAATTTCGGCCCACATCGTTGATGTGAGGGCCTGAGGCTTGAGGGCTTGAGAAGCCACAGGCCCTCACGCTCCCATGCCCCCGAGGCGGCAGCCGGTCACCAGGCCGTCTGCAAACCAGGTGTCGAGGAGCTGCACGACGCGTTCGGCCCCGGCGGCTTCGCCGATCAGTTCACCGACCGCATCGCACACCGCTGCGAAGGTCTCGCCCTTCATTACTGTCTCCAAAGCGGCAGCTTCGGCGGCGTCGATCGGGCGATGATACACACGCAGGTCCTGGCGCCACACGCGTAGCCACGTTGGTGCGGGCGCGGGGGGGCACGGTGTGTCTCCGCTCTGCACGTTGCGCAAGACATCATCGACGCGCCAGTCGACGTGCAGGCGGCAGAGAGAGGGGGTCAGCGCGAAGCGCAGCTCCGCCCATTCCTCGGGTGGAATCTCCTGCAATGCGGTGAGCTCCAACGGCGTCGCATCGGGCGCATCGAAGGCGTGGAGCACGGCCCATTCCAACGCCGCGAGTTGCCCGATGCAGGGCCAAGCCACGGCGACCGGATGTGTGACAATGAAGGACGGCAATTGCCGCCCCGCTTGACGTAAGGAGAAGTGCGCGGGTGGGTGGGCGATCAGGTAGTCGGTGACCAGGTTGTGGAACCACTGCTCGCCGATCAACGCACGCAGCGCGGCAAAGTCCTCCTGCAGACAGTCGCGCAGACGGTAGAAGTACATGTCGGCGTAGATGTCGACCCGTTCAAGGGGCGACAGGTGCCCGCCCGCGCAGACCAGCGACGCGGCCCAGTCGCGATCCGCCGGGTCGAGGGCCGCCATGCCGGACGCCGCGCCTTCAGGAGCGGTAATCAGCTTCCAGAGGAGCTGCTGAGCTCGAGCGAGTTCCGACATTGTGGATGGTTGCGAAGATCTGCCGCGCACGCATTGCCTCGGCCTGCAGCGCGGCAAGCGGTGGGATGTGGTCATCCCATTCGATGAGTGTCGAGACCTGGCCGAAGCGCCGCAGCGCCGCGGCGTAGAGGTTCCAGACCGTGTCCGCGACGGGATGGTCGTGCGTATCATGGAGAAACGTGCCGCGATCGCTGTGTCCCGCGAGGTGAAACTGCTGCACGCGCTCCACCGGGACGGCCTCGATGTAATCCATGGCGGCAAAGCCATGATTGAAGGCGCTGACGAAGATGTTGTTGACGTCGAGCAGAATACCGCAGTCCGCGCGCTCTGCGACCGCGGCGAGAAATTCCCATTCCGGCATCGTCGATTGCCGGTATTCGAGATAGGTCGAAACATTTTCGAGCAGAATGCGGCGGCGGAGCGCGTCTTGTACACGCGCGACGCGGTCGACGACATGCGCCAGTGCTTCCTCGGTATACGGCAGCGGCAGCAGGTCGTGCAGGTTGCGGCCGCCGACGCCGGTCCAACACAGGTGATCCGAGATCCACGCCGGTTCGATGCGCCGGGCCAACTCGTTCAACCGCTGCAGATAGTCACGCGACAGCGGGTCGGTGGAGCCGATCGACAACGACACGCCGTGCATGACGACGGGGTAGCGCTGGCGGATGCGCTCCAATACCTGCAGCGGCCGCCCGCCCGAGATCATGAAATTCTCCGAGATGATCTCGAACCAGTCGACCTCCGGCCAGAGGTCGAGGATCTCGGGATAGTGCTGCGGCCGCAGACCAACGCCGAAGCCGAGGAAGGGGAATTCCATGTCGCGGGTTGTTAGGTTGTTAGGTTGCTGGTTGTTAGGTTGTTACGTCCAATGGCCTGGAAACGTAACAACCTAACAACGTAACAACATCTTACTTCGACGTGCCGCCCTTGGCTTTGCAATCGGCGGCGGACATTTCGACCCAGCCTTTGCCCTTGCAGGTGTTCTTGCCGGCGCAGTCGTGGCCGGCACCGCCGCAGGCCCCTTGGCCTTTGCACGTGTTGACACCTTCGCAGTGCACCTTCTTGGCTTCCGCCTTGCCGGCGTCGTCGGCGGCCAAAGCGCCCTTGGCCAAGAACAGTGTGGCGACCGCCGTGGCGATCATTGCTCCCTTGATCTGACTCTTCATCGCACCCTCCTCGTGGTTGAATTTGCCGGACCCCACGTCCGGGCAAAAAGTTATACGCAACGCACATCGAATCGGATGAGACGAGAGCATGAGCCGCGGGCGTGACGAAGTCAATCGTTGCATTGCCGCCCGTTGTCGGCGCAAGGGGCGGCGTGGCAGCGGGGTTACCGAGCGTTGCGGAGCCAACGGGACGGTTCCATCGCAGAAGGCGGCCGCCGTAGTCTCGGTGACGTAGGTGAAGGCATCGTCTCCGGGAGCATCCTGCGCCACCTGGTCGGTGCGCCGCACCGGCGCTTTCGCCGCGCTCGTTGCGTACGAATATCGAGTTCTGCGGCCGGGCTTCGATCCATTTGCCGCTTTGCCGGCCAACGTCACTGTGGCCGAGCGGCTGGAGGCCGAGGTGCAGCGCAACTGCGCCGACAATCCGCGCAGCCTTGCCGCCGCCTGGGTGTGCGGAATGGCGACCCGGGAGCCTGCAGCGACGCGCTGAATATTGCTGCCGGCCGTCAGAACTTGCAGCGGGCCGCGTTGCGGCTCCGGCGGGTGCGTGCGACGACCGACCTGGACAGCGAGTGATGGGCAGGCGAGAAATGCTGCCGCCGGTCGGCGACGCTCGGTCCGTCACGGCACGCCGAGTCCGATAGCGGGAGAAAGCGCGGTCAGCTGCTATGGGCGCGGCGGAAGATGGCCAGGGCGATCAGCGACGCGGCGGAGAACGCGGTGCCCATGATGAGCAGGGCGGTGTTGAGGCCGAGGTGATCCACCAGCCGTCCAACGGGTGGACCGATGAGCACGAAGCTCAGTCGGAACAACAGGGCATTGATCGACAAGACACTGGCGCGGTGTTCCGCCGGTGCGTCGTGTTGCAACGCATTGATGAGTAGCGGCGCTTGCAGCCCGCGCACAGTCATGAAGCAGAGGTAGAAGCCAACCGCAGGTGCCGACGTGGTTGCGCCGAGGGTGCCGTAGCCCAGCGCGATCAGCAGGCAACAACCCAGCAAGGTGAGCTCGCGCCCCAGGATGTGCGCGACGCGCGTGCTCACCAGCGATACCCCGGCGAGGTACAAGTGCGCGCCGGCCCACAGGGGGCCGAACCAGGCGGCGGGAATGCCGCGTTGTTGCATGGACGCTTGGATCAGCCAGACCATGACGAAGGTGGACAGCCCGAGGGTGACGCTGAGGGTGATCGTCGAACGCAAGCGCCGGTGATGGCCGAGCGTGAAGCGCACGATGCGCCAGGCTTCCCGCCGGTGCGATGCGCTGCGCTCGCTCACGCGCTGCCACGGTTCACGCATCCCGAGCACGGCGCCCACGGCGATCAGGGCCACCGGCACTTGCAGCCAGAACGGCAGCCGCGGCGCGGCAGCGTACAGGGCGCCGCCGACGGCAGAGGACGCCGATTCGGCCACTTGCGCGCCGGCGCGCACGCGGCCTTCCCAGCGCGCGTAGTTCCCCACTCCCTCGCTCGCCTCCAGTGAAGTGAACAGCAGCGCGCTGTCGGCCCCCGAGCCGAACGCCATCCCGGCACCGAGCAGGATCTCGGCCACGGCCACCGTCCAGAACGTGGTAGCGACGCAGTAGGCGCTCCAGCCGATGACCCATAGCGCTGCCGCAGTGAGCAACGCCGCGCGCCGGCCGACGCGGTCGGCGACGTAGCCCGAGGGAAACTCGAAGAGCACCGCCGCCAGTGCGAAGATGGCTTGTAGGGTCATGATGTCCGCCAACGACATGCCGATATGGTCTTTCCAGAAGAGCGTGATGATCGGTACCGGGAACAAGACCATGTGCAGGCCGGAGAAGACGACGAGCAGGCGCGCGGTGCGCGCGGCGTCGCGGCGCGCGGCGGATGCGGCGGGTGCGGAAGGGAGCGATGGCACGCGTGACCTTGTCGTGCGCGGGACTCAACTGCAAGCGGCCTGTGTCCACAAGCGTGCTGCGGTGCCAACGCGCTCCACGCCGCGCCGCCGCGGGACGCTTGTGAAGCAGCCGGCCAAGCGACTATCGTCTGCCCATGGCGCTCACGATCGAGACTCCCACGGGAACGGACGCGTTCCTCGAGTTCCTCACCTTTCACGACACGGTGTACGGTGACCGGCCGGCGCGGTGGCCCGCGTTGGTGCCGTTTCAGCTCCCTATCCTCAACGGCGAGAGTCCCTTCGCGCGCGATCGGTTGCTGCGCCCGTTCGTCGCTCGTGAAGGCGGCCGCATCGTGGCCCGCACCCTGGCGGCGATCGATCACCGCTACCAGCGGCACTGGAGCGAGCCGCTGGGGCATGTGCTGATGTTCGAGGCCTTGCCCGAGACGCGCGACGCGGTGCGCGCGCTCGTGGACGCGGCGTGCGAGTGGCTGGCAGGGCAGGGCGCCGTTGCCGCCCGCGCCGGCATGGGGATGCTCGATTTTCCCTTCGTGGTCGACGAGTATGACACCCTGCCGCCGGCCTTCGTCCGCCAGAATCCGCCCTACTACCAGGCGTTGCTTAAGGACGCCGGCTTCGAGACGGAGCAAGGCCTCGTCGACTATCGGATTACGATACGTCCGGAATTGGTGGCCCGCTGGGAGAGCGCACTGGAAGCCGCCCGGCGCAACGGGTTCGAGATCGTACCGCTCAAAGACGTGCCGGAGGGCCGGCGCGTTGCCGAGTTCACCGCGCTCTACAACGACACCTTCAAGACGCACTGGGGGTGGACGCCGTTCATTGAAGCGGAGGTGGCCGACCTGATGGAGGCAATGACTCCGATTGGCATGCTGGACACGTCGATCATTGCCTACCGGGACGGCGTCCCGATGGGGGTTCTGTGGGTATTGCCGGACACCTCGTTCTTAGCGGCCCTCGCACCTGGACGCGAGTTGCGACCGCAGGAGAAAGTCAACTTCCTCGGCATCGGCGTGCACGAAGCGGCGCGCGGGCGCGGGCTGAACCTGGGCATGGCGGCGCACGCCTATCTCGGATTTGCGCGGCAGGGATACACGCACCTGAGCTACACCCTGGTGCTCGACGACAACTGGCCATCGCGCCGAACCGCCGAAAAGCTCGGCGCGCACGTGTGCGCCAACTACCTCGCCTACCGGCGCAACTTCCGCCGGTAGCAGGTCGACTCAGCCCGAAAACCTCAATTGAAGGTCAACCGGCGATCAAGGCGGCGATCG
>CAZTDK010000420.1:0-6092 GCA_964611965.1 uncultured Binatia bacterium (SeqCode)
CAACTTGCTCGCGGTCGATACCCAGCAGTGGATGTTGATCGACTTTGAGAGAACCGGCCGAGTACACTGTCTCCAAGACTTTTATTCCCTGGAAGGTAGCATCCGCCAAACACTCGGTGGCCAACCCATTGCATCTTCAATGGCGCAGGAGAAATTGCTTCTAAAACTGACGAAAAGACTAGTCGAGGACAGGTTGATCGTGCCCGCGCCGCCACCGTCTAATGGTGAATCCCTATCCCGTGAGTATCAGCTAATTCTCGAAATTCGTCGCTTGTCGATGGCAAATTTCATCCATCGCATGAACTATGTGGAATGGTTGCGTCAATACTTTCTCGGCTTGACGGTAATGCTGATCTTCATTTTGACGAGACGGAATAATCCGCAAAATCTCCGGGAGAGCATGTTGTTTCAAGCTGCGTATCACTTCGCTCGATTGGTCGACGCCTTCAAAGACTAGTGCATTTCGCAATGCGTGTTTCCCGCTAAGCTTTGCATCGCAATCGGAGGGGAGGAATGGAAGATTCACGTACCGAAGGCGAAGGAACCTACGACACGCCCGGCATCCTCTCGCTTGCCCGGGTGATCGAGGATCGAGTTCAGGAACTGCAGTTGTGGAAGCGGGTTTGTCACGGCGCGGTCGCGCTGGCCGGCATCGCCGGAATGTTTTTGGGCCACAGTTATGCGTATTACACAGCCGTCTTCGGCTTGTTGGTAGAGTTCGCAGCATTCGGATTGCGGCACAAGGCCTCGTTGCTGCACGGCATTTCACGTGGCGCGATGCGTCGCGTCGCGCTCGTCTCGGCCAATGTCCTTGCCGAAGACAGTCTCGAAGTGACGCAGCTCCGTGCGCAACTGGTGATGATGGAAGATTTCAAAGAACGCGCTACGCGGTGGGAAGCTCGCCAGGCGGGACGGGAATACTATTCGACCAAGGCAACTGAGCCCACTGACCGTCTGTTCGACATCATTTTCGAGTGCGCTTTTTGGTGGGAAACGCTCGCCCAAGCGGCTGCGAAGCGAGCCGGTCGATGGATCGCGGCTGGTGCCATCGGAATCCTGTTGCTGTTCTCTCTCGGTATGATGGTCGGGCAACTCGAGACGCGCGAAGTTATCGGCACTCTAGCGATGCAAGTAGGTTTGGTGCTGATCGGAGTCGACCTGGTCGAAAATTATTTGAAGTGGAAGGACACCGGGGCGGCGAGCCGTGAACTGCTCAATCGGCTCTCGGGGGCGGCGCCGCTGCAAGAGCAGGTGCTATTGTTCTTATGGTTGTCGGATTACTTCGCCCTGACCGCCGGTAGTCCCCCGATTCCAACCGGGGTCTACGAAGCACAATGCGATGCCCTCGATGCCGAATGCATCCGTATCCTCGAGCAGCGGGAGCAGAGCCGCACCCGTGTGGCGGACAAGAGGGCAGCACTGCTGGCATAATCGGCCGCGCGCAGCGAACATGGTGCGGTATGCGCAGCTGCGGTTGACACCACTGCGGGCTCCATCGTGCTGGCCGATCCGCTTGCCGGGACGATTCCTGCCACGATGGAAGCGGGCCAGCGGTCGGCGGATCTTGTGGTGCGCCGGTCGACGGCGTATGTGACGGGACTGCAGTCGTTGACCATCGACCTCGCCGGCCGCAGCCTACTCAAGACCATCACTCTCCCGGCCGCCGGTGCGCTGACTTTCGCGAGCGGCGAGGAGCTATAAACCGCCAGCCGAGCCGGTGGCGGGGTGGCTCTCGTCTCCACAGCCGGGCTGCGCATCATGGCCACCGCTTATCGGCTCGGCGCCCACCGGTCTCATTTTCGATGATCGCAATAGCCGCCTGTATGTTGCCGACGCACCGGGAGCGGTCTTGGTCGTCGATGCCAAGAGCACTCAGGTGGAGCGCACAATCGCTCTCGGCGAGCGGACGTTTGCAGAAGCGATTGCCTTCGCCGCCAGCCGCCGCCTCTACGTCGCCGCTCAGGGACCAGAGCCCAGCGACGGCAGCGTCTTGATCATCGATCCCGATCAGGGTGAGACCACTGCGCGGATCCACGTCGGTGGAACGCCACGTGACGTCGTACTCAGCAGTGATGGTTGTGAACCAACGTCCAACTTTGACCCCTGATCGGCGTCCAATTCTGACCCCAGACGGTCTGAATCTTCAGTACTGGGGGAGCGGGTTGGCCGATCTGGAGTGGGGTTAATATTGGAAGCGGCTTGGGGGGGCAGACCCCACGCTGATTCACAAGGCGGCGTCTCAATCGACCGGCACCTGTTCGAGGACGTATGTAAGATGCTGCATCCTGATCTGGAACAACGGGATGTTCTGCTCCATCGTCAGTTCGCGGATCTCCTGGCGAAGGCTTTCGTCGGTTGCAACTCCGAAGGTGACACCGGTGATGGTACCCGGCGGGAGCGGCAGCAGATATACAGGCCACCGGTTTCCGGATATTCCCGCGGATAGAACGCCCTCCGAGAGATTCATCAGAGAGCGGAACTCGCGCTCGTACGACCATGCCAGCGACTTCTGGAACAGCACGTCCCAGGGAACCCCGTCTTCGATGTAGTAGATCTTCCTCTCATCCGAGTAGACCACCTCTGACGGGTACGGCAGCCCTTCGTAGGTATGCAGCGCGCGATACGGCTGCTCGCGCCATACGAGCTTTTGTTGGAACAGCGCGGAATCCTGGTCGAAGTGCAAGAGGAACCCGGCATGCGAGCCAGCGTAGTGCCCCCACATGAGGGTGTTGGTCGGCTCCGCCGTGAGTGAGATCACTCCGATCTGACCGCTGAACGCCTCCTGCAACGAACGCGCGTAGATTCGCTCGACCTTGAAGTCATCCGCGCGGACTCGCGCCCCTCCGTCGTGCTCCTCCAAGCGGGATCGCACCGCGATTAACGCGTCGTGTGGATCGTTTAGCGCACACGGCTGGGAGATCCTCATCGATTGATTGCGCAGGACGTCGATCCGCGGCGGCGGAAGATACTTGTAGAGCGTCGTCATCGTCGACCTCTCATGCGCCACTCCTCGTTGCCTGTCTTTCCGAAAGTCTCAGCAATCGGTCGTGATTTTACGCGGCCATCCGCCGCTCGTCCAGGTGGTGCGACCCGCCGACCTCTGGAACGGCGACAATCGCACCCGCGTCGGCTCCCTCAACGGGCCGCTGCTCAGGTGGTCCTTCCCCAGCGCATGCCGCGCTGCACGCTTTCCTGGACTACTATCACAACGATCGGACTCATCTGTCGCTCGGGAAGAACCCGCCGCTCGCGGCGGGCAAGCAAATCAAACCGCTTGCATGGCCACGGCCTTTATCGAGGTCAACTGACGGACGCAGCGCCGCCTGATCGTACACGCAGGACGATCCCGCACAATTTCGCGGCCGTCGGCCCGACGGCGAACGATGTCCCGGACTCCACTGAGCAGGGCGATCAGAGCAGTTGACCATCGATCGATTTTGGCGCAGTTGCAAGCCGAAGGGAAACTGTTTGCGAGTCGGCCACGTATGAAGTTTTCGGAAGGGACAGGTCTCCAGCGGTTCTCCGTCAGCATGCGAGCAATGAGCTCACGCAGTTGAGCGTCGGTTCGCGGTCGGCCCGGCTTGCGGGAGATGCGCCGCCAATAGGCACGATAGGCTCATTTGTGCCAGGCGACGACGGTAGCAGGTTTCACGATCGCCAGGGCTGCGCTCCGGTCGCTCCAGAGCGCCCGCAGCGCACCCAGAAGGCGCGATCGACCGTGAGCAGCCGCGGCCGCCGCGCACGGCGACGGCGAGTTTCTGGCGCAGTGCGAGATTGTCGAGCACCAGGGCCTTGGAGGGACCGCAGGCCCCAGAGGATTACTTTGAGAACCAAGAGCATGCGACACGATGCGAGATCCGCTCAGCGATGGCAAGCGACGGCGCACAGGGGCTTCTCTAAGCTCTCGATTCTTCGCTCAAAATGTCGCAAATGGGTTTTGGCAAACCACAGGTTGAAGCCACGCTACCTCCGATGGGACGATCTTGTCGGGGGTGAAGACGTAGGATAAGAGATGCAGTCAACCCACTTGGGTCGCATTGGTGAATTGGAGTGGACGTTCCCGACAAAGGCCCGCACGAGGTCAAGAACATTCTGCGGAATTACGCGGAGGAATTGCTCAAGCCCGTGGGCAGAGCTCTCCGTACTCTCTACCTCGTGACGTTGCGACCCGTCAGCTTCTTCTGCGGCAAACTTGATCAGCGGCCATGCTGGACGCCAAGGTCAGCTGCTGGATCAGGCGGCCAGTCCGCGATGGGCCTTCTGGGATCGGCTTCCGCGGTTTTCATCGCGGCGGGTGGGCACGTGGTCGTCAAGGCGTACGAGACTTCGGCGCCTCATAAGGTGAGCGGAATTCCATTCGTCGGTGAAATGCTTACGGCGCTCACCGTCGAACTGCTCGCCATCAGCCTGACGATATTCGCAGCTAGCTTAGCATGGTTGGTTTCGGGAATCCCTTTTGCGAGATTGGCACAGTTGTGGACGTACAAGACGGCCGCCCTCATTATCTATGTTTGCGTGCTCGCGGGAACTGCGGATCTTATCATCAAGATCCCGACGGGTGCTGCGACTGCCGTACCGACGATTGCTCGGTACCTCCTTCTCGCGACGTTCTGTTCCGAGATGTTGATCGTTCCTCTTTGGGTGGTCAGAGCGATGGAGCAAGAATCCAGAATGACCACCGGTTCGCCCTACACTCTCGATGCCATCCAACTCGAACAGGCCGTACAGGCGCTTCAGAAAGTGAAAACGCTCCGCCCGACCGCACGTGACGAACGTCTGTATCGCGTGCTTGGGCGATGCCTATGGGTTGGCGTTGCTGCACTCGCCGGTGTGATCCTCGCCGTGACCACTGATGCATCCCCCATGTTGACCGGGGCTCTCGCTATCGTCTTCCTTCTTGCAGCGGGCAGTGCACCGATGTTCCTACTGCTGAACCGGTCAGTCGTGGGCGAGGCGTTCCGGCTACGGATGCGCCTGAAGAAACTCGGGATTCGGGTCTCGACATCTGCCTGGAGGCAGGAACGCAAGGGCTACCGATGGTCGAGGCTCGCGGGAGCGGCCCTCACTTGCGCCGGTGTCTTGAGTCTCCTACTCGGCTTGCTCACGTGGATCGGCTTCGGCCTGAACGGCACACAGGAGCATCTGGGGACGTTCGTGATTGTCGCACCGCTCTTTGCGCTTGGCGGCACCGTTCTCGTCTGGAGATTCGTGCAACGAAGCCACGAGCAATTGGCGATCGTGGCCGACGCGGACCGCCTGCGCTCGGCGCTCCAGTCTTTGCAGATCGAGGGTGGCACGGGTGAGGTCGAGGTTCCGGCGGCGGTCCTCGAGGATGTGGTGCGAATCGAGCACGTGCAGATTGCACCAGAGCGGCGCGATACGATTGTGGTGAGCGCGGGCGCCGCCAAACCTTGGTATGATGTCCTCGTGGCGCCCGACCTTTTGACGCAGAAGGACTTGCTCGTTCCGAAGCAACGCGTCGCGGTCGAAGATCTGGTTGAAGGTCTTAGTGTGATTCGGCGTCCAACTTTGACCCTTATCGGCGTCCAATTCTGACTCCGCTCGACCACGCGAAATCACCGGTTGCACAGGCAGTTAGCGCGCCGCCGGCAGGGTCAATGTTCGACGCCGATCCAGGGTCAGACCCCACGCCGATTCACAGACATCACGCGCGACTGCAAGTAGATGGCTGTAATTTCACTGACGCTCGGCGCACCCGATTCCGTCGTGCGCGGTGAAGGGTGCCGGAGCAACTACCTTCCCCGTATCGAGGCGTGCGTATAACCACGCACGTACTGGTCCGGGCTTACGAGGACACCGTACCGCCTGTACAACGTCACACATGTCCGCGTTGCAGCAGGCACATCCGTGATCCGCATATTTGGATCAGTGACCCGGATTCGTGACTCAGGATCTGGATCGGTGATCCATAAGATACAGCGTCCTTGTACCCTTTGTACCAATGGGAACAGGGCCGCTGTCCAACACCACGAAAGCCGAAAAGGTATGGGAAAGCTTGAAGGTAAGGTTCAATGAACAGACTGAATGGAAAGACCGCCGTGATCACCGGTGGCGCTACCGGCATCGGCCTC
>CAZTDK010000421.1:0-6087 GCA_964611965.1 uncultured Binatia bacterium (SeqCode)
CCGGCGATCGCCGCCTTGATCGCCGGTTGACCTTCAATTGAGGTTTTCGGGCTCAATGCAAGGGAAACCGAAGTGTGACTAGGAGATTGTCGGACCTGGAAGTATGCAGCGACCCAACGGGAAGCGGATCATAGAAAGGACGCCGACCGCAGGCCCTAGCGAGGCGCGCCTCAGACCAACGAGCATATGGTCGCGCCTCGGGCTGATGGCTGATCGCTGATGGTAGATGGTTCAGGCCATCCGCCATCGGCGATCAGCTATCGGCAGGCGCTTGAGGAAACCGAACTTAACTTGCCAACAACGACTTTCCAAACCTCAAGCGCCCTACCGGGGTAGACAGTCAAAGCGGATCGAGGGCGGATAGAGGCGGCGATCGAAAGTCGCGCTGCTGTGGCCGACGTCCACCGCCGGCTGACGCCGCCTCAGGCGTCCGAGAGCGGACACCACCTTTGTCAGTGCCGCATCCGGTCCGAGCCGTTGTGTCCAGCGTGTTTCTCTCCGCCAGCGAACCAGGTTCGCGGCCGCTTGCGCGCGCTCCGCGTCGGGCAAGGGACATTGCGGATGGCGCAGGGCGTCGTCGAGCCAAGCGAGGTCGTCGAGCGAATAGGTCGGTCCCGGCAATTGATTGTACTGGCGTTGCTGGCTGGCCCGCCGGTAGGCAACCAGGCCTCCCGGAACCAGTAAGACCGAGCCCACGCGGGCGAGCTGCAGATGCAGCTTGGCCGGCGCCGATGCACACAGGGCATCGAATCCGCCGCACGACTGGAACGCGTCGTGACGATAGAGCATGGCGCTCGGGCTTTCCCACAGTACGGGCTCGGCGAGGTATTCGTGGCGGTAAGCGTCGACGGGTGACAGCTGCTGCGGCAACAGCACCGTGTCGTCATCCTTGGAACCGAATAACACGACATCCGCATGTTCCTGGACGAACCACCGCAACGTGTCCAGCGACTGCGGGTAGAGCCGATCGCCGGTGTGCAGGAACTTGAGATAGCGGCCACGAGCGAGGTCTGCGCAGCGATTGTGGTTGACCCATTTGCCCAACCGTCGCGCGCTCCGCACCACGCGGATGCGGTCGTCGTCGGCATAGCCCTCGGCAATCGCCGCGGTGCGGTCGTCGCTCGCATCGTCGCCGATGATCAGCTCCCACTCGGGACTGGACTGCTCGAGAACGGATTGGATGACCGCGGCGATGCGGCCTTCGGCGTTGCGTGCGGGGATCACCACACTGACGAGCGGTCGCACCGGGCCACTGCCACGGCCGACGCCGACAGCGAAGGTTCCAGACGACCGGGTCGATTGCGCCACGACGGCGACCGCAGGCGGCTGCGGGGCCGTACGCAGCGCAGTCACCAAGGAGCGCAGCGGCTGGCGCCCCTCCAGGAGCCATGCGTATGCCAGTCCGGGACGGCCGCGCTTGAGCATGTGCAGCGTGTGTGCGGCGTGGGCGTGCAGCAGCCGCCAGCGGGCATAACTCTTCTCGTGTGCATCGAGGGGACAACGCTCGTCAGCCAGCGCGTCGAGCGCGATGCCGAGATAACGCCCTGCGAAGACGGCCGCACCGGCATCGCTCGCGGTTAGCAATTGGCTTTCCTGCCCCGCATGGCGGCGCCACCAGATCAGCCCGGGCGCAATGACCACCGTCGGCGCAGAGCTGGCCAAAGCCAGCCAGCATTGAAAGTCGCTGGTGTTGCGATGGGGTTTGAACCCGCCGATCTTCTCAAACGCCGAGCGCCGGATGATGGTCGCCAGCGGGCCGATGTCGAGGAGGCCGCTCCCACCGAATTGCAGCCAGCAGGCCGCATGACGAGACAGCACGGCGGGACAGCGGATGCCCGGAACGGCCCGGCTGATGCCCAGTGCCGCTTCTTGATACGACTCCATGGCGTCGACCATGGTCTGCAGGCAGTGGGGATAGATCACGTCGTCCGCATCCACGTACTTCAGGTACCGGCCGGAGGCGAGCGCCGCGGCACGGTTGCGGTTGGGGTAGTCGCCGAGATTCTCGTCATTGACGAGCACTCGTACCCGCGGATCGTGCGCATAGCCGGCAGCGATCGCGGCGGAGCGGTCCGTGGAGCGATCATCCACGACGATCAACTCGAAGTTGCCGAATGTCTGCGACAGGACCGCTTCAATCGCCGACGTCAGGTAGCGTTCGCGGTTGTAAACCGTCATCAAGACGCTCACGAGAGGGGATGGCACAAGGCACCGAGACCTAAGGAGAGATGCGAGCGCAGCGTCAGAGCTTCACCGTAGAGGCTCGCGGTTGCGCAGTGATCATAGTGGGGTACAAGCCAATTCGGCGTGAGAGCGGGACCGTCAGAACTCTGCGTGGAAGTCGAACGCCGGCTCCCAATGCTCGACCTTTGAAAAATATCGATCCTGATGCAACACGCGATGGCGGCGTAACCAACGCCCGCGCAGAAGGCGGAGCACCTCGGCTTTCCGCGAGTATACTGGCCGCAAACCGACTTCGAGCTCTGTGTAGTGGCGATGCGAGAGCACGAAGTTCAATGCCTTGTGCACTGCCGGGTACCCACAGTCGTTGAAGCCAACAATGCCCTTGGTCTTGAGCATCTTATCGATGTAGTAGAAATCAAGCATTGTGTAGTCGAAGGTGTGCCATCCGTCGATGTACCCGAAGTCCAACGTCTGGCCACTCCCCAGGAGCTTCGGCAAGGCGACAAAGTCCGGCTCTTCTATCAATTGATGGAACATCTGCAGGCCGGCGCGCGCCACATTGGTGATCCCTGCCTCGTGCCAATACGCGGATTGATCCGGGTCGATGGAGATCAAGCGGCCATCGGCGCCCAGTGTGCGCAAGGCGGTTAGGATCGCCAGCGTTGAGACACCGAACGCCATACCAACTTCGAGCACCACGGCCGGTCGGCTTCTGAGCACCGCAGCGTACAGGGCTTCCGCCAGTGCGGCGCTGATCTGGGAATGGATCCGGTGCGCCTGTCCCTTCACACAGGCCACCCCCGTATCCAAGAGCTCCTTCAACACCGGGCTTTCGGACATCAGCGCAGAGGTCTGGCTGTCTCGCATCATGGTGTTTCTCCTCAGGGGCACTACACCAGCTGCCCCATCAACTTCCTGGATCGTCTCCGGAGGCGTCGCGAAATGCCATGCAAGCTCCCGCGTGACATCTCAGCAAACTGCTCTCGGGTCGTGTCCGTCCAGATCGTGGAGTGGAACTCGTCGTCCCACATGGCGATGCGGGGGGCTATCCCGTAAACGGAAGTTCCGACAAACTCGGCGTTGCCGAGCAAATCATCCGGTGGCATTCGAATCGGATAGGCAGCCTTCACGAGGGAGCGGGCCCCTTCCCGGTTGAGCAGATACGCCCCGGTCCGCCCGACGAGAGCGTCAAACCTACACAGGGACAAATGATCAAGTTTCGGCGTTGGAAGTGTCGCAACGGATATGGGACGAGCCATATCATATGCGAAATTGACGACACGCCAATTGGGGGGCAACCAGCTTTCCCGGCAAGCAAGAACGTCCGCGAACTCCGGCGCGAGATCAATGTCATCTTCGAGAATTAGAACCTCGTCCGGGCCACGCTTGACCAGCATTTCGTAGATTTTGATATGCGACCACGAGCATGCCATTTCGTTGGGATGCATTTCACGACCAAGCCGGTCAAAGGCCGCGGACGCTTCGTAGACCGAAGAGATCTCATGCGGCGAGAGCAACGCGCCATCGACGCCGTCATAGAATTCGAATTCGAGACCGTGCCTCGCCAGCATACTGCTCATTTTTTCCCGGCGGTCCGCTGACCTCGCAAGGTTGATGACACAAATGCCTATTGGCTTTCGGGTGCATACAATTCCTTCGGTTGTCATGAACCTATCTGCCGTCGCCGCCTGGCCTGCGGCCAGCGTCATGGCCATGGCCCGCTTCCCGTCGGTCGCTGCAGACCGCCAAGTCCGACACAGGCTGCCAGGCTTGGAACTTCGAAAGGAGGCCGGCTGCGGGCCTAGAAGACCGGCCGCGGGCCGGAAGGAGATCTGTCCCCGTTTTCGGCCGTATCTCTAGGAACCAAAAAGCGGGAACAGGCGTTGGAGCACACGAGGAATGAACTCGCCGGCGCGAAGCCGTGGGGGGAGGGACTGCATCGCCCGAATCTGCCGGCGGGCATTGCGCGCCCGTCGGGTGAAAAAGTCGGGGCAAATGAATTCCGCAAACAGCGCATCGGTGTGTTCAAAATTTCCGGCGCCGGCCAGACGCAGCGCTTCTTGGACGGCACGATCGGCAAGCAGACCCCGCAGGATCGGCCGGTTCGCTTCCGGGCAGAGGGCAAACGCCGGCCCCGGATCGGCAAGCAGCGGCGTCAGCATCTCCTGGTGGGCGAGTTGCGAATCCTCGCGGTGATACCAGACCAGCGGGTCCCCCAGCCGCACGAACGGGTGGCGCAACGCGGCCATGACAAACAGGTACATGTCCTCGCCGTAACGACACTTGCTCTTCTGGTAAAATCCGCCGCTGTCCTCGAAGGCCGAGCGCCGGAACACCGCCGTCGAGGGCAGATAGGCGTGGAGGAGCCAGTCGAATGTGTGGGCTGCCGTAGCCGGCCCAACCACGTACCGCCCCGGGTGGTAGCCCCGACTGTCCAGGTGCGTCTGGCTGTTGCGACGCTCCGGGCCATCGAGAAAGGCGCCGATGGAGAACCCGCAATCCGCATACCGGCGCAGCGCGTCGAGAGAGCGCTCCAGGAACTCCGGTGCCCACTCATCATCGGCATCCAGGAAAGCCAGATACTCTCCAGATGCGATGGCCGCGCCGAGATTCCTCGCGGCGCCGGGACCGCTGTTGGCATGGTGAACGATCTTCACCCGCGGGTCGCGAACACTGCCGGCTACCCGCAGACTGCTGTCGGTGGAACCGTCGTCCACCACTATCACCTCGAAGTCGCGGTACGTCTGGCGCACTATCGAATCGAGCGTCCGCTGCACGCAGTGCTCCTTGTTGTAGAGCGGTACGATGACGCTGAGAGTCATGAGGAACCGAGAGACGGCGCACGTTCAAGGTTGAGGACGACGCGCTCACGCAACCGCCGGAAGCGGACAACGGATTGCCGAGCGGATCGATTCAACCATACCTTGGACAACGGCCGCGAAACTGAAGTTTTCCACGCAATGCGCGCGCGCGGCGCGCCGCATCGCGCCGTAGGCGGTGGGATTGTTCATCAAACACCGCATGGCGGCGGTGAAGTCCGACGCCTCGCAGGGCGTGTCGATCAACAGGCCGGTCTGCTGGTCAACGACGAGCTCCGGAATCGCAAAGCGCCGCGGGGCAATCGCCGGACACCCGAAATAACCGCACTCAATGATGACCTGCCCGATGGTGTCGGAAGTCGTCGGGTACACCAGACAAAATGCCGCACCAAGAAGGGAGCGCAGTCGCGCCAGCTCCGCAGGCCGGTTCTTGCGCAGATGCCCGGCGTATTCCACACCCGGCTGTCGAAGAATGGCGTCGGGTGGCCGCTGCCCCAGGACGACGAGTCGTGCTTCAGGATGGTGCTGACGCACGGCGCGAAACGCGGCGCACGCAGTCGCGCCACCCTTGAGCGCGAAGTCCTGCGCAATGAAGAGAAACAGAAGCTCGCCTGTCCAGGTGTCGCGGTCCGGAATGACAAGGTTCCCACCGATGCCAACCACGCTGTGGTTCGACGCGCGCAGCCCGTAGTGGCGGACGGCCTCATCGCGCGCCCACGCCGACGCCCAGAACACCTGCGTAGCGCGTTCGAGCCACTGCTTCTCGCCGGCTTCAATGCGGGCGATGTCCGCCGCAGCAAACGCATCGACCGGCAGGTTGTTGTTGAAGTAGGTCCGAAAGCAGGCGTCGAGATAGGCACCATACGGCCGTATCGACCGACAGCGAATCCAGCGGGTGACTCCCACGTAGAGGTCGTAGTCGGCGTCCATTCGCAAGGCATCCACGCAGGCACCGACTCGTGCCAGACGCGCCTCGGAAAAGGGGTAGAACGCACTCCGGCCGCCGAGGACGCGCCACAGCTTCGAGGAGAGTTTCGCGCGCGGGCGCACCGGGGGATCCACCGGACCAACATAGTTCAGCGCC
>CAZTDK010000422.1:0-6081 GCA_964611965.1 uncultured Binatia bacterium (SeqCode)
GCCACGCTCGATGCCGTGCTGGATCACGCCGAGGTGCTGGTAATCACCGCGCTGCGTGACGAGTTTGCGATGGTGCTCGATCGGCTGCGGCCGGAGCAAGTCGTGATCGATCTCGTGCGCATTCGACGTGACTGTAGCGGGCTGGGCCGGCAATACGCGGGCATCTGCTGGTAGCGGTGGTTGGATCGTGTGCGCAATGGCAACGGCGGACCGCGGCGGGGGCTGCCCGTGACAATGACCGCGGTGACGGCGGCGCCGAAGCGCCCGAAGCGCATCTTGATGCTCGTCGAGAATCTACCCGTGCCGTTCGACCGGCGGGTATGGGCCGAGGCAACGACCCTGACCGCGGCGGGCTATCAGGTGTCGGTCATCTGTCCGCAAGGCGATTATCCCCAGCGGCTCGAAGTCCGTGACGGCATACGGATCTACCGCTATCCGCTCCCCTCATTGGCGGGCCTGGCAGGGCACGTGCTGGAGTACGCGTGGGCGGTGCCAGTGACCTTTCTGCTCACCTGGGTGGTGCTGCTGCGTGACGGATTCGATGTCATCCACAGCGCCAACCCGCCGGATCTCTTCTTTCTGATCGCCGGCTGCTTCAAACTCTTCGGCAAGAAATTCGTCTTTGACCATCACGACCTGGTGCCTGAAATCTGCCTCACCCGGTGGACCGGGCATAAGTGCGCCGTGCTGCTGCGGCTCTGCCGGTGGGCCGAAGCGGCGACATTTCGTCTGGCTGACCGCGTCATCGCCACCAACGAATCGTACCGTGAGGTCGCACTCGCGCGCGGCGGCGTCGCCGCCCACCGCGTCGCCGTGGTGCGCAGTGCGCCACGTCTCAGCCATTTTCGTCCGGTCGCACCACGCGCGGACCTGAAGAACGGCCGGGCATTCTTAGTGGCATACTTGGGAGTGATGGGACCGAATGACGGTTTGGAATACTTGCTCCGCGCTGTTGCCCATATTGTACATGCGGTGCAACGCACCGACATCCAATTCGTGCTCATCGGCGGCGGCGATCTGCGTCCCAAACTCATTCGCATGAGCGCCACGCTGGGTGTGGCGGAGGTCGTGCAGTTCACTGGCCGCATACCAGATGAGGAGGTCATTGCGCTGGTCTCCTCCGCCGACCTCTGCGTCGCACCGGATCCCAAGGATGCGTTGAACGACGTCAGCACCATGAACAAAATCATCGAGTATATGGCGCTCGGCAAGCCGCTGGTCGCCTTCGATCTGCTCGAGGCTCGCGTCTCGGCAGGCGAGGCGGCGGTGTACGCCACGCCCAACGATCCGGTCGATTTCGCGCGGCATATCCTTGACCTGCTGGCATCTCCTGAGCGGCGGCGCATGATGGGCCGCATCGGGCGGCAGCGCTTTGAAACGATGCTGGCGTGGGAGCACCAGGCGGATCACCTCCTGGCGGTCTACCGTGACCTTATCGGCGACCCGTCGTGAGACGACCAGACTCGCGGCGGTCGCTGGCTTCTGCGACAGACCGAACGGCGCTTGCCGGCATTGGCATTGGCCCGCACGGGGAAGTGTCGTATTGAATCTCCCATGTTGAATGCGCGGGCTGATATAGGGGCTGGGCGAGCGCCCGACCGCGATTCCAGCGCGCGAGGCAGCGCTGGCCGCCGGCCAATCCTCGGATTCGCATGGCGTTCGCTGATCGCCGCTGGCGTGCTTGTATGTGCCGATTGGCTTGCGGTCTGTGGCTGCCTGGCGGTCTCGTGGTGGGTGCGCAGCCGGCCCATGCTCGGCGCATTCCCAACGCTCGGTCCACTGCTTCCCTTCCCGACATACCTCCTGAACCTCTATGGGCTCGCGCCGTGGCTGTTGGCGTTTGCTGAAGCCCGATTGTACACGCAGCGAAAGCTCTTCTGGGGAGAGACCCGGGACGTGCTGCGTGCCTCAACCGTCGCAGCAGTGTTTGCGGTCTTTCTGTCCTTCGCTGACCGTACGGCGGCCAGCTTGTCGCGCATGGTGATCGCCGGAGTGTGGCTGAGTTCGCTCGCTGTCATGCCGATCGTACGGTACAACACCAAGCGCCTCCTGCTGAAAGCCGGTGTTTGGGGCAAGCGTGTGCTCATCCTGGGAGCCGGTGAAACCGGCATGCAGATGTACGAGCGCATCCAGGCGAACCCAGTGCTTGGTTATGAGCCGGTCGCGTTTGTCGACGACGATCTACGCAAACGTGGCACGCAGCAGCAGGGGCTGCCCGTTTGCGGACCGCTGGACGCGGTCCCTCAACTCGCGCAGCAGTTCGCGGTCAGAGACATCGTGGTCGCCATGCCGCAATTGCCGCGCGAGCGGCTGCTGCACCTGATCTCGCTGTGCGAGGGGCACGTCGAAAGCATCCGTGTCGTGCCGGACATGTTTGGATTAGCCTCTGCGGGAGTAGAGGCCGAAGATCTCGATGGCGTGCTGCTGCTCCACATGCGCTGCAATCTGGCAAAGCCCTGGAACGTGGCCGTGAAGCGTGCGTTCGACCTCGTCGTCGCCGGCGCGACCACCCTCCTGCTGGCCCCTGTTTTCGCCGCCGTAGCGTTGGCGATTCGTTTGGATTCACGCGGGCCGGTATTCTTTTTCCAAGAACGACTGGGGCGCGGGCACCGCCCGTTCCAGTGTGTGAAGTTTCGCACCATGTATGTCGACAATGAGCAGCGCCTGCGCACGTACCTGGCCGAGCATCCAGAGAGCCGAGCGGAGTGGCAACGGTTCGCGAAACTGAGAGCTTTCGATCCACGCGTCACCCGTGTGGGCCGCGTCTTGCGCCGCATCAGCCTCGATGAATTGCCGCAACTGGTGAATGTGTTTCGGAAACATATGAGCCTCGTGGGCCCTCGGCCCTACCTGCCGAGCGAGACCGAACGGATGAGCGACTTTGTCGAAACGATTGTCAAAGCGCCGCCTGGAATTACTGGCCTGTGGCAGGTCAGCGGTCGCAACAAGCTGACGTTCGAGCAGCGGCTGCGACTGGACGAATACTACGTGCTCAATTGGTCGCTGTGGATGGATGTGGTCGTGCTCATCAAGACAGTCGGAGCCGTCATGCGCCGCGATGGCACCTACTGACGCACGCATGTGCCGGCTGTCGCCTATGGCGCTGCCGGTGGCGTCCGGGTCGAGATCACGTCCAATCGCGTCAGGTGTAGCCCGAACACTGAGCGAGACCCCTGTGGAACGAGTCGTACCGGGGCATCGGCCAATTGCCCCTCGCGGATAGGAACGAGGCTCACGAACGTGAAACGGGGAATGCCCTGTGCTGCGGCCAACGCAACCCATTCCGCCAGCTCCGCCGGGTTTTGCACATATGACATCTCCTTGGTGAGGAACAACGGCGCAACGGTCGTCGGAAGCCACCATAAATCCGTGACCAGTGGCCCTTCGGTGCGTAACTCCCTGTCGCAGGCCGCGAGCTCTTCGCGATTGAAACGCAACATCGTACTACCCCGAACTTCCTGCTGGACGCCAATGGTCATCATTGCCGCGACCATGACTACGAAATACCGCTTGAGCCATGCGGGTCGGTTCGACTCCCGGTACGTGTAGAGTGCGACGACGCTGAGAATCGTCAGGACAGGATACAGTGCAAGGAGATAGCGCTGTCCCCACTCCAACCCGGTGAGCAGCCCGCCCTCGACATCGACATAGAACGCGAAAATGGCCGCGCAGCCGATGACGAGATACAGCACGGCGAAACTCGACAGCGCCAGCAACGCCGCGTCGCGACGGCGCCACGCCTCGGGCAGTGCATAGAACGCAACCACCATAAACGGAGCCACGGGGAAGATCCCGTGCAACGACCGGTATCTCTGGCCGAGAAAGGCGACCGAAGCGCTGTACGCGAGCACGATGAGTAGCGCCGGAGCGATGACCGCCGCTTCGATCCGCACCGCGCTGAGGAGTGGCGCCATCAAACAGAGGAGCACGCCAACGCAGGCGACGGTGACCCACCTCGGGTCCACCACCGGCCCTTCGTTGCGCCCGGTGTTGACGAGCACCGACACGACGCTTCGGGGCAGCTGCGGCAATAGGCGCGGCGTGCGCACCATTCGTGCGGGCAATGCGGTGATGAAGCGTTGCTGCCGTGCTGGTGCAGCGGCGCCGGCGAGCCAGAAAATGCCCGCTGCAGCGCCGGCGAGAAGCACAATCGACCACCAACGTCGCAGTCGGCGCGCTTGTGAAGGCACGGGGGCGGGCTCCGACCAGGTACGACAGGCCACAGCCGAAACCGCCCAGGTGAGGACCGCGGCCAGCGCGAACGCCACCATCTCAATGCGGAGCATCGTGGCCGCGATTAGGGGATACGTCATCGCTACTAGAGCCCGCATCGATCCGGGCCGCGCGCGGACCAGAATTGCGACCGCAATCAGCGCGAACAGGGCGGCGAACGTGTGTTCCCAAAAGCATTGGCTGTAAAAGCACACAGGAGTGGCGAGACCCACCAGCAGTATGGTGAGGGACGTGAAGCGCGGGTTGAACGAGTGGGCAATGCGGCCGCTGACCAGCGCGAGCAGCCAGCCGCTGAGCAACGGGATGACGTAGATTCCGGGCAGCCCGAACGCCCGCAGCATGAATCCGCTGAGCAACGGAAACCAAATTGGCCAGTTGAAGCGTACGGTTCCTCCTGAGCCTGCAACCGGGTAAGGGAACGTGTCGCCATCCGGCGTGGAAACATGGGGATAGAACTTGAATTCGGGGTCGATGCGTTGCGCAGCATACGGCATCGAATAGCGCAGGCCGGCGTGCCACGCGATGCAGTGCAGCTCGATGAATTTCCCGCCCTCGTCGGGCGACCAGAACACGTGCTTCGGCATGCCCCACAACACCGTGACGTACGACAGGAGCACACCCACGGCGGCTGCCGCGCTCCAACCGTGGCGCCACCACATTGCATTCATGCTCGCACCAGGGGGTGATGCCGCCCGATGTCTGCGGCGCCACCCAGCTCTTGACCAACGGCATGAGGCATTGCACCTACTCTTTACCTCACGGCGGGCAGCGGGCAAGTAGAAACGCTGAGCACTCGGGCGGCGGTCGTGGAAGTACGTGTGCAAAGATCGGTCGATATGGACAGCGCGGCGCCAGTTGAACCTAGTGTTTCCGAAATGGGTCGCCCGGGCGTTGCGTTCCCGCTGCTGGCCGGTGGCCTCGCCTGGTTCGTCTACTGGCGCACGATGGCACCCACCGTCTACGGCGTCGACAGCGCCGAATTGACGACGGGTGCATACGTGCTCGGGATCGTACACGCCCCTGGCTCGCCGCTGTTTCTATTGATCGGTCACCTGTTCGCGTGGCTACCGTTCGGCGATGTGGGATATCGACTGAACCTCCTGTCCGTTTGTGCCGCGGCGGCGGCCGTAGCCGTTGTGTACGCGATCGCGCTACGGCTTACGGGACAGCGGTTGCTGTCGCTCGCAGCGGCTTGGTTCTTGGCCTTCAGCTACTACTTTTGGGTCGCCGCCGTTGCCGCCGAATTGTACGCATTGCACGCCTGCATTGTGGCGGGCCTCATCTGGCTTGCACTGCGCTGGCGAGAGCGGACGCGTTCGTCGGACTTGTGTCTCTTCTCGTTCCTCTACGGCCTCGGTCTGGGCAACCATCTGTCGCTCACCCTGTTGGCCCCAGGGTTTGCATGGCTCATCGCGAGCGGCCGGACTCGTCCGTGGCTGCGGCCGTGGCTGCTGGCGGCCGCTGCCGCGTGTTGCCTCACCGGGGCGTCGGTATACCTCTACATCCCGCTGCGCAGTGCCGCGGCCCCACTAAACTACGCCCGTAATGCGGGGGTCGACGCGGCCACCTGGGATGGCTTTTGGTGGTTGGTGACCTGTCGCATGTTTGCTGCGCAGTTGTTTGCGATCGGGCCACGACGATTGCCTGGCGAACTGGCCATGTATCTCTATTGGCTGTGGAGCAACTTCACCGGGTTGGGCTGCCTCCTGGGCGTGATCGGTTTGATCGATGGCTGGAAGCGCAGTTGGCAATTGCATCTCGGTTTGCTGCTCATGTTCCTCGGCCATCTCGGCTTCATGCTCACCTATGATGTTGGCGACAAGGAATTGATGCTGGTGCCGACGTATT
>CAZTDK010000423.1:0-6080 GCA_964611965.1 uncultured Binatia bacterium (SeqCode)
CGCGCCGCTGTTGGCCTTCGTCGACGACGACGTGTGCGTGGCCGCGGATTGGATTCAGGCGGTGCTCGACTTCTTTGCGCATCACCCCGAATACGACGCGGGAGGTGGGAGAGTGCGGCTGGCCCGCGATGTGACCGATCCCGAGTTGCTGGCGCGCGTCGCCGGATACCGCAGCTTGCCGCTGTACGATGGTGGCGACGATGTGCACGATCTCCGCGGCCTGGCGGGCTGCAACATGGCGGTGCGGCGGCCCGTCGTGGACATCGTTGGACTGTTCAACGAGCGGCTTGGGCCCGGGGCGAGCGGTGCACATGAGGACGCGGATTACAGCGAGCGGATACACGCGGCCAACCTAACCATCGGCTACATGCCGGGAGCGATCGTGTATCATGCGGTTGATCCGGCGCGGTTTACGCCGGCGTCATTTCGCGACTTCCAACAACGCATGGCGCGCAGCCTGTATGCGCTCGATCCGCTACATGCCTGGCGCAAGAGCGCCGGCCGCTTGCCGGGCATCCTGATCGCCTTCCTCTGGTGGAGCCTGCTGCGCAACCCGACGCGGCGTACCCGGCAGTTGGGGCGCCTGATTCAGCACTCCGAGGTGCTGCGCCAGCGCTGGCACGACGGCTGGACCCCGCGCGCGCCGGCGGTTGATTGGCCGGCGCTCAAGCGCAAGACGTGAACACATACCGTCACATCCTCGTCGTCCGCACCGATCGCCTCGGCGACATGGTGGTGACCACACCACTGTTCAGCGCGATCAAGCAGGCCTTGCCGGATTGCCGGCTGACGGTGTTGGCGTCCGCTGTGGGGGCGCCGGCAGCGCGGGCGCATCCGGCGGTGGATGCGGTCGAAATCGACCCGGTGGAGGCGAAGAATTCGAAATGGAGCGGCACGCTGGCACTGGCACGCCGCATTCGCGCCCTGCGTTGCGACGCGGCGGTGGTCGTGCTCGCGAAGCATCGGCTGGCCGCGGCGCTCTGGCTGGCGCGCGTTCCCGTCCGCATCGGCCCCGGACAACGCGGCTACTCCTTCCTGTTCAACCACCCGGTGATCCAGGAACACCGCCGCCCGCCGATTCGTCATGAGACGGCGTACTCGCTCGATCTCCTGCGCCCGCTTGGCATTGCGCCCGATTACACCACACGGCCCGTATGGCGGGTGGCGCCGGAAGACGCGGCCGCGGTCGAACGGACTTTAGCGGCGCACGGACTCGGCGCGGCGCCGGCCCTCGCCACCTTGCATCCCGGTCACGGTGGCTCTTCGCTCAACTGGACGCCGGAGCGCTATGCCGAGTTGGCTGACTGTCTGGCCACCGAGCGCAACATGTCAATCGTCATCACAGGCGCCGCGGCGGACGCCGCGGTGGTGGCCCGCGTCTGCGCCGCCATGCGCACCCCGGCGCTCAATCTTGCGGGGCAGTTGACCCTGACGCAGCTCGCGGCGCTGTTCGCGCGTAGCGCACTCTATGTGGGCAGCAGTACCGGTCCGACGCACGTCGCCGCCGCGGTGGGGACGCCGGTGGTTGCCCTGTATTGTCCCTTGGAGCAATCGCTGCCGGATCGTTGGCGTCCGCAGGCGGAGCAGTGCACCGTTCTGCTGCCGCCGGTCAACCAAGTCTGTCCAAAGTGCCTGGGCGCTCAGTGCCAGTTCTATCCCTGCATGGAGCTGATCCCGGCACGGCAAGCCGCCGATGCTGCCGCCGCTCTCATTGATCTCTCGCGGACTTAGACCACTGGCAGCCTGTCGGAGTTGGCAGCTCCTAGCGACCAATCCTGTCCTGAGGCTCCCCGAAGGGGCAGCGGTCCATAGAAAAGACGCCGGCCGCAGGCCCTAGCGCGGCAGAAGTATGTAGTTCTGATGCGCGCCGACGCGGAAGCCAAGGATGCGGTTCTCGAGGAAAGACAGCAAGCGGATTTTGAATCGGTCGTGGCGCTGCCGACTGGGACCTGGGCGGATGTCCCAGTTCTTGCCCGCGATGCGGGCGTGCATCACAGCAGGATGCGTTCCGGTAAACCGAATACGGCCGTGCAGCCTGCCGAAATCGAAGTCGCGATTGAGATCGGGATAGAAGGCGTCCGCCGCGGCCTGGCCCTCGTGGAGGGTTTTGAATGCGTGCGCCTTGCGCATCATGTGCCGTGGCGGACGCACCCACCCATAGTGGAACATGCGTGCACCCGACGGCAGCACGTGTAGCTTCTTCCCGTTGCGGCGGAACCCCTGGGCACTGTGCCACGAACGTGCGCCGATGCCCGTCCGCACGATGCGCACTTCACGGCGGTACCAGCCGTGGGAGTTTTGGTAGGAGTCATAGTCCGCGTAGAAGTGCAGGTAGTCGAACAGCAACCCTTCGATACGCCGATCATCGAGGCAGAGGCGCATCCGCTCCACGAGCCGTGGCAGGTCATCTTCGTGGACGACCTCATCCGCTTGCACGTAGAAGGCCCAGTCGCCGGTGCACGCCTCGAGCGCGATGTTGGTTTGCGCGGCGTTGCTGGTGCCCTTCACCAGGGTCTTGTCCCACACCGTCTCGATGATCTTGATCTTCGGACTGTTGATGCCGCGGATCAGCTCGGTGGTTCCGTCGGTGGAATCACCGGCGGCGACGATGAGCTCGTCGCAGATCGGCAGGATGGACGTGATCGACTCGACGACGGGATAGTACAGGTCGATGGCGTTGCGCACGAAGGTGAAGCCACTGATCCGCATCGTCGCGCGGACCTTACCCAATGGGGATGGTGCGATCAATCGTGCACCGCCGCGCTGGTGCTGGTATGCTCCAAGCCGCTGGCGATCGGGAGAATGGTGCTGCGGCGGAAAGTATCTGCGAGGACACGCGATAGCAACCCAGCGGGAAGCGGTCGCGCTGAGCCTACGGGCCGAGGCCTCGCCTCGCCATTGCACGTCTTGATCGTGCGCACGGATCATCTCGGCGACATGCTGCTCACGTTACCCGTGGCCGATGCGATCAAAGCGGTGCATCCGGCGTGGCGGGTGAGCGTGCTCGCCTCCGCTGCCAATGCCGCGGCGGCGCGGCATCACCCGCATGTCGATCATGTCGAGGTCGACCCGTTGGAAGCCAGAGGCTCGGGGCTGCGCGGTGTCGGCGCGCTGGCCCGTCAAGTACGCCGGCTCGGCTGTGACGCGGCGGTCGTCGTGCACCCGACCCCGCGTCTGGCGCTGGCAGTGGCGCTGGCGCGGGTTCCCCTGCGCATCGGCACGGCGTATCGCGCTTATTCATTCCTGTTCAATCGGCGCGTTCGACAGCACCGCCGGCGCCCGCCGTGGAAGCACGAGAGTGCGTACAACGTTGAGCTGTTGCAACCGCTGGGCATCGCGGCCGCTGCGCCCACGGACGTGCGCTGGGAGGTCAGCGCGCCGGAAGCCGCCGCGGTCGAGCCGTGGCTGCGCGCCCGCGGCCTCGATGAACCGTTCGTGGTATTGCACCCTGGCAACGCCGGTTCGGCGATGAACTGGGCGGCGGAGCAATATGGCGAGCTTGGCGCGCGCCTGGCCGCGCGCGGTATGCGCGTCGCGATTACCGGCGGGCCCGGCGAAACGACTCTCACCGCGCGGGTGGCGGGCGCGATCGGTGCGCGCGCCGTCGACCTCGGTGGGCAGTTGACGCTCGATCAGCTGGCGGCGGTGCTGGCTCGCTGTCGGCTGTACGTCGGCAGCTCGACCGGCCCGACGCACCTGGCGGCTGCCGTCGGTACACCCGTGCTGGCTCTGTACACGCCGTTGCGCTCACAGGTACCGACGCGGTGGCGTCCGCTCGGCTCTCAGGTGCAGGTTCTGCAGCCGGCCGTCGATCTCGTGTGCCCGAAATGCCTGGGCGCGGCGTGTCCCTACTACCATTGTATGGAGCGTCATCTGAGCATCGACGACGTCGAGCGCGCGGCGCAACGGGTCTTGGCTGCGTGGTCCAGCAGCGACCGCTGACCCTCTCGCACTCATTGGCTTCGAGACGCCGTGCGCAGCCCCGTTGATCTTTGGCGGACCGTCGGATATGCGCCGCCGTCATGAAGATCGGGAATCTGAGGCATGGCGCGCGGCCGCGCTGACGGACATCGGCAGCTCAACGCCATCATCCGGCGCTTCGCCGATGCGCGCTTGCTCGTCATCGGTGACTTGATGCTCGACCAGTTCATCTGGGGCCGCGTCGAGCGCATTTCGCCCGAGGCGCCGGTTCCCGTGGTGCAGGTGACGCGCGAGAGCTTCCATCTTGGGGGTGCGGCCAACGTCGTGCACAACGCCTGCGCGCTAGGCGGGCACGCCACTGCCTGTGGCGCGCTCGGGCATGACAGCGCCGGGCGCCGCCTGCTCGCCGAGTTGAAACACATCGGCGCCGGCACCACCGGGATTTCCAGCTCGCGCGGCACGGTCACCGTCCGGAAGACGCGTATTATCGCGCACAACCAGCAGGTGGTGCGCCTGGATCGCGAGCAGACAGCACTCGGCGGCGCGGCGCGCACCCAGCTGGCACGCTTCCTCGAACAGCATCTCTGGGACTTCGATGCGATTGTGCTTTCGGATTACGGCAAAGGTGTCATCGACGCAGATCTGCTTGCGGTGCTGCGCGCGGCACGCGCGCGCCGTCCATTCCGGCTCATCGTCGATCCCAAGAAGCCCAACTTCGCACATTACTCCGGGATCACTTTGGCAACCCCCAACGTCTCCGAAGCGGCGGCGGCCGCCGGCATCGAGATCCACGACGAAGCCAGCCTGACGGCCGCGGGTCACCATTTGCTCTCGTCGTGGGACGCCGAAGCGGTCCTCATCACGCGGAGCGAGCAGGGCATGACGCTGGTCACGCGTCAGGGCGGCGTGCGCCACCTGCCCACCATGGCGCGCCAGGTCTTCGACGTAACCGGTGCCGGTGATACCGTGGTGGCCACGTGTGCGTTGGCGCTTGCCGCCGGCGCCAGCTTCGAGGTCGCCGCGTTGCTCGCCAACCATGCCGCTGGCGTCGTCGTCGGCAAAGTCGGTACGGCGACCGTGTCGGCGGCAGAGCTGCGAAAGGCAGTGACGAGTGACAAGTGATGAGTGACGAGCGAAAAGAGCAGCGGCGAGTGACCACTGACGAGTGACGAGCTGAAGAGGGCGGATACGCTGGACTTCCGGCTCCATACTTGTCACCTATCACTCGTCACTTCCCACTGAGGTTGAACATGCGCAGCATGACCGGTTATGGACAGGCCACCTGGCAACGTCAGGGGCGCGCGTTGACCGTCGAAATCAAGGCGGTCAATCAGCGCTTTCTCGAAGTGAAGCTCAACATGCCGCGCGAATACCAGCCCTGGGAGGCCGAGTTGCGGACGCTGGTGCAGGAGCAGGTGGCCCGCGGCAAGATCGACATTGCGGTCTTCCGCGGCGGCAGCGCCAACGGCCAGGTGACCGTCGAAGCCAACGCGGCGCTGGCCAAGGCGTACGTCGAGGCGTGGCGGCAGCTGCAGCGCGACCTCCGGTTGCCCGGCGAAGTCGACCTGAGCATGTTACAGGGGCGCTCCGAGTTACTGCGCGTCGTCGAGCGGCGCAACGAGCCAAGCGGCGAGATCGATGCGGTCCGCGCCACACTGCGGCGCGCCTTGGTGGCGTTCAATCGCGATCGTGAACGCGAAGGGCGCATGCTGGGGCGCGACATGACGGCGCGCGTGCATCACCTGCAGCACCTGCAACGCCACATTGCCAAGCGCGTCGCGTCGCTGGCGCCACAACTCGCGGCACGCCTGCGCCAACGCGTCGCGGCATTGCTGGAAGGCCTGGAGATCAAGGAGGAACGCGTGCTCCAGGAAGTGGCGTTGGTCGTGGATCGCAGCGATATCACCGAGGAGCTCGTGCGCCTGGGCAGTCATCTCGAAGGGCTGGCCAGCCTGCTGCGCAGCCGCGAGGCGGCCGGCAAGAAGATCGACTTCCTGCTGCAAGAGGTGCATCGCGAGTTCAACACGATTGCCTCGAAGAGCATCGACTTGGAAGTGACGAACCACACCCTCGAAGCACGCAGCGAAATCGAAAAGCTGCGCGAGCAAGTGCAGAACGTGGAGTAAGGGGTAAGGAGTAGGGGGTAAGGAGTAATGGGT
>CAZTDK010000424.1:0-6068 GCA_964611965.1 uncultured Binatia bacterium (SeqCode)
CCGGCGCGTACGGATCGTGGGCGGGTGTCCCCGCATGCGCCGGCCGTAGTGAGTAACCGAATTGGCGGTTGTAGTAGTGGTGGTGCGGATCACCGCCGATGACCGACTGCGCCTTGCGGAAGCCGAGAATCGGCATGACGCGGTCGTAGAACTCTGCGGCGCGCGCCAGATCGCGCACGGCGATGTAGATGTGATCGATGCCGATGACCTCCACGCTCATTGGTGAGTCAGCGCGCCGCGCGCGCCAGACGAATGCCGCTGAACTGCCAGCGGGCGTCCGGCGGGAAGAAGTTACGATACGTGGCTCGCAGGTGCGACGCCGGCGTCGCACACGAGCCGCCGCGCAGCACCAGTTGATTGCACATGAACTTGCCGTTGTACTCGCCGAGCGCGCCGGCCGGCGGCTCGTATCCGGGATACGGCGTGTAGGGGCTTTGCGTCCATTCCCAGACGTCGCCGAAGAGCTGCGTCGGACCCCTGCTGCCGGCTGTCGCCGGCGCCGGATGCAGCCGGCCACGCTCTACGAAGTTGTCCGTCTGGCGGTTGATGGGCACGGGCGCCGCGGCGACTTCCCACTCGGCCTCGGTCGGTAGCCGCGCGCCGGCCCACCGCGCGAAGGCATCGGCTTCGTAGTAGCTCACGTGGCACACCGGCTCGTCGGCGCGGACGGCGCGCCGGCCCGCCAACGTCAGCGTCTGCCAGACACCGTCGTGCGCTTCCCAGTAGAGTGGAGCGCTCCAGCCGCGGGCCCGCACCGTGTTCCAACCGTCCGATAGCCAGAGATCGGCACGCGCGTAGCCACCGTCTTCGATGAAGCCGAGAAATTCGCCGTTGGTCACCGGCCGATCCGCGAGCTCAAATCCCTCGACGAAGACTTGATGGCGCGGGCGCTCGTTGTCGAAGGCAAAGCCGGGGCTGTCGTGACCGATCCACTGCAGTCCTTCCGCATAGCGGTGCCAGCGCCGCGGCGCGGCCTCGACGAGCGGCGCCGCCGGAGATTCGCGATAGGCTGGAGACAGCGGGTTGCATGAAAAGAGATGCTTGATGTCGGTGAGGATGAGCTCCTGATGCTGCTGCTCGTGATGCAGTCCCAGATCGATGACGGCGGCGAGTGCCGCCGAAACGGCGCCGGGTTGGTCGAGCAACGCCAGCACCGCCTCGTCGACGTGCCGGCGGTACGCCATGATCGTCTCGAGCGTCGGCCGCGTCAGCAAGCCACGTTGTGGGCGCGGGTGCTGCCGGCCCACGGTCTGGTAGTACGAGTTGAACAACACATGGAACGTCGGATGGAAGGCGACATAGTCACGCACCGTTTGCTCGAGGACAAAAGTCTCGAAGAACCAACTGGTGTGCGCGAGATGCCATTTGGCCGGGCTGGCATCATCCATGGACTGCACCTGGCAGTCCTCCGGCGATAGCGGCGCACAGAGATATTCGGTGGCGCGACGGATCTCACGGTACCGGGCAGCGAGCGATGGAAGATCGAGGCGGATGGTGACCGGTTGCTTCAACTGCTTCGCATGGGGATTGGCCTTCGCCTGGGAGAGGTCGTAGTTGTCTCTCATCGTCTTCATCGAGACACGCCGCATCCGTCTTTACACACGACCCCAATCTTAGGCAACGGGCTTGAGCATTGCATCACGATGAAGAATCATCCGCACCGCACCCATGACCCTCGACGACATCGACCTTACCGATCTCGATCTCTTCGCCAACGGCTTTCCGCATCAACTGTTCACGTTCCTGCGGAAAGTAGCGCCGGTGTGGTTTCATCCACCGACGGCGCACACGCCGGGCGGCGAAGGGTTTTGGGTGTTGAGCGCCTACGCCGACATCCAAGACGCGGCGGCGGACACGGTGGCGTTTTCGTCGGTTTCCGGCGGCGCGCGTGATGGCGGCGGCACGTTGATCGAAGACCTGCCGCTTGGATTCGCGGCCGGGGTGCTGCTCAACATGACCGACGACCCGCACCACAAGCACGTCCGCAAGCTGGTGACGGCGCACGTCTCGCCGCGCGCATTGGCCGCAATGGAGAACGAGTTGCGGCAGCGCACCGCGGCGATTCTCGACACCGTGGCCGAACGCGGACATTGCGATTTTCTCACTGCAGTCGCCGCCGAGCTGCCGTTGCAGACCGCGGCCCGCCTGCTCGGCGTGCCGCAAGAGGATCGCCGCCAGCTGTTCCAGTGGTCGACGGCAACGCTCGATTACGACGACCGCGATCTTGGTATGCACAGCGCCAAGGCTATGGCCGCGTCCGCGGCGATGTTCGAGTATGCGGGAAGGCTGATCGCCGAGAAGCGGCGTCAGCCGGCCGACGACATGCTCTCGGCGGTGACGCACGGCATGGTCGAGGGGCGCGACGGACGGCTCGAACCGCTCACTGATCTCGAGCTGCAGATGTTCTTCAGCTTACTGGTGCACGCCGCGAGCGAAACGACGCGCAACTCGATTGCCGTCGGCCTGGCAGCACTCATCGAGCATCCCGCGGCGTGGCGCGCCGTGCAGACCGATCGCGCGCTGCTGCCGACCGCGGTCGAAGAAATGCTGCGCTGGGCGTCCTCGACGCCCTACAACCGGCGGACGGCAACCCGTGACGTCGTCCGCGGCGGCCAGACGATCCGTGCCGGCGACAAGATCTCTCTGTGGTGGGCGTCGGCGAACCGCGACGACGCGGTATTCGCCTATCCCTTTCGCTTTGACATCCGGCGCCAACCCAATCCCCATCTCGCCTTCGGCAACGGCGCCCACTTCTGTCTGGGCGCCAACCTGGCGCGCATCGAGATGCGACTCGTCTTCGACGCGTTGCTCGATCGCTTCGACGAGATTGCCCTGGCGGGACCGATCGAGTGGACGCGGAGCAACAAGCACACCGGGGTGAGGCATATGCTGGTGGCACTGAGGCCGAAAATTTGAGGATTGGAGAATTTGAGAATTGAAGGATTGAAGACCATTTCCAATCTTTCAAATTCTCAAATTCTCCAATTCTCCAATCCTCAAATCCTCCAATGTCCCGCCTCATGGCTCCACCACGATCCGTCCCGACGGATCGCTCGTGACCTCCCCGATCTCCGCCACTACCGGCACCCCTTGCTCCGCCAACGCACGGGCGAGTGCCTCCGCATGGTGCGGCGGTACCGCAAGCAGTAATCCACCAGAGGTTTGCGCGTCGGCCAGGACGAGCCGTTGCGTCTCATCGACCTTTGCATCAAAGGACGTAAGCGGTTCGGCATAAGCCGCGTTCCGTTTGGTTCCGCCGGGCACCGCGCCGTTGCGCGCCAACTCCATCACGCCATCGAGGACAGGCACCTGACTGCAGAGAAGGCGCGCGCCCACGCCGCTGCCCGCGATCATTTCGTGGAGATGCCCGAGTAAGCCAAAGCCGGTGACGTCGGTGGCCGCGTTGACGCCGACGTCCAATGCGGCGCGCGCCGCGCCTTGGTTGAGCGTCGTCATCACCGCCACGGCGCGCGCGACGAGCGCGGCGCTGGCCAGATCGCGCTTGATGGCGGTGGAGATGATGCCCATGCCGAGCGGTTTGGTCAGGAAGAGTCGATCGCCGGGACGCGCGGTGGAGTTGCGCAGAATGCGGTCGGGATGCACCACACCGGTGACCGCCATGCCGTATTTCGGCTCCTTGTCATCGATGCTATGGCCGCCAATGACCCGCACGCCGGCCTCGCGGGCTTTGTCCGCGCCGCCGCGGAGAATCTCGCCGAGCACCGTCATGGGCAGCGCCTCGGTGGGGAAAGCCACGATGTTCAATGCCAGCAACGGCGCCGCGCCCATCGCATAGATGTCGCTGATGGCGTTGGCAGCGGCGATCTGTCCGTACTCATACGGGTCGTCGATCAGCGGCGTGAGGAAGTCCACCGTCTGCGCGATAGCCAGCTCGGGTGTCAGTCGATACACCGCCGCGTCGTCGGCAGTGTTCAATCCAACCAACAGGTTCGGGTCGCTATTGCCCGGCAGCTTGCTGAGGATCTCACCGAGATCCTTGGGACCGATCTTGCAAGCTCAACCGGCGCCGTGGCTGAACGATGTCAGCCGCAGACGATCACGTGCACTCATGTGAGGCTTGTACCGCAACAAAGCTTACAAATGAAATCTCACGCAGAGACGCAGAGGCGCGGAGACGAAGAAGGGAGACGGTTCAAATGGCCAGATTCGTGCCATTCAGATTGTCCCGCGAGACAAGATAATGGAGACGTTCTGCGTCTTCTCTGCGTCTCTCCGAAAGACTTTCTTAGAAGAAGCCTTTGGGTAGGAGATTGTACTGGCGGGCATCGCGTTCGAGTTGCTCGCGAAAATCGGGATGCGCGAGACCGATCAGTGCGCGCGCCCGCTCGGCCACCGACTTGCCCTTCAGGTTGACCATGCCGTACTCGGTGACCACGTACATCACATCGGTGCGCGGCGTGGTGACGATGTTCCCTGGGGTGAGCGTCGAGACGATGCGGCTCTGCTGCGTGGGTCCCTTCTCGTAGGTGGACGCGAGGCAGATGAACGACTTGCCGCCGTGCGAGGCATAGGCGCCGCGGACGAATTGCAGCTGGCCGCCGGTGCCGCTGATGTGCCGGTGGCCCGACGACTCGGCGGCCACCTGGCCCTGCAGATCGATCTGCGTGGTGTTGTTGATCGATACGACGCGGTCGTTCTGCATGATGTTGTGCGGCAGGTTGGTGTAGTCGACGGGGTAGCTGTGTGCCCGCGGGTTGCGGTGGATGAAGTCGTATTGCCGTCGCGAGCCGGCCGCAAAGGTGAAAATCATCTGGTAGCGATTGAGGGTCTTGCGCGCGCCGGTAATCTTGCCGGCATCCCACAGGTCGATCATCCCATCGACCAGCATTTCCGTGTGAATGCCTAGATCGGTGACGGAGCTCTCACACAGCAACGTGCACACGGCATTGGGCATCCCGCCAATGCCGATCTGCAGACACGCGCCGTCTTCAATCTCGGGCGCAATCAGCCCGGCAACCGTATGGTCGACCTCCGTGGCGTGCGGGTTGGTCAGCTCCGGGATCGAGGTGCCGTCACCCTCGATGATGTGATCGACCTCACTGATGTGCACCGCCTCTTGCGAGCCGTAGACGTAGGGCATCGATTCGCAGGTCTCGACGATCAAGGTCTTGGCGCGCTCGGTGACCGCTTTCTCGTAGGACACCGCGCCGCCGAAGTTGAAGTAGCCGTGGTCGTCCATCGGGCAGGTCTTGAGGCACGCCACATCGATGCGCTCGATGAAGCGGCGGTAGTAGTCGGGGCCTTCCCCGAAATTCATCGGCACGTAATTGCAGCGGCCGGCGTCGTGCCATGAGCGGTCGAGGCCGGAGAAGTGCCAGCTGAACCACAGGAAATGCTCACCCTCCGGATCACACTCGATGACCGCGCGTGGCCGCAGGCTCAGCGCCCCGCGGATCTGCACGCCGCGCAGCTCGGTCTCGCGCGCCGCCAGGGCGCGATCAAACAGATCGGGTTGTCCGAGGCCGAATCCGTAGTCGACCCAATCGCCGGATCGCACGAGCGCCGCCGCTGCCTCGGCGCTCGTGAGCTTCTGCCGATACTGTTGTTCGTATCCCATCGTGTCTCACCCAATACAATTCACCACGAAGTGCACTAAGATCACCAAGAAGAGAGAACAATAGGCGTCATCCATGCAGTTCAAGGAAAACTTTGTCATCCGAAGTCTTGCTCTTAAACCACCGGTACTGCGTTTGGTGACTCCTTCGTGCCCTTCGTGTCCTTCGTGGTGATCTTTGCTTCTCGTACTAGGCTAATGAATGGTCGGTAGGGCCGGTGCCGGGCGTTCGCTGACTTGCGCCACCAGCTGCTGCGCGATGGCGCGGAACGCCTGGCTCTGCGGGTGCGCCTGTTGCGCGACCACGATCGGCACGCCGGTATCGCCGGCCTCGCGGATCTCGCGCACCAACGGGATCTCACCGAGGAACGGAATATTGAACTGCCGCGCCATCACCGCGCCGCCGCCGTGGCCGAACAGGTCGGCGCGGTGCCCGCAGCCGGTGCAGATGTGGTAGCTCATGTTCTCGATCACACCGAGCACCGGGGCGTGG
>CAZTDK010000425.1:0-6044 GCA_964611965.1 uncultured Binatia bacterium (SeqCode)
GGTCGCCGATGATCAGCTCGCGTTGGCCGCGGCCGATCGGAATCATCGAGTCGATGGCCTTGATGCCGGTTTGCAGCGGCTCCTTCACCGGTTGGCGAGCGACAATGCCCGGCGCCTTGAGCTCGATGCGCCGCGTCTCGGCGGTGTCGATGGGCCCTTTCCCGTCGATGGGCTGGCCGAGGGCGTCGACGACGCGGCCGAGCAACGCGTCACCCACCGGAACCTCGGCGATGCGGCCGGTACGGCGGACCTCGTCGCCTTCCTTGATCTCCTGCGCTTCGCCGAAGATGGCGGCGCCGACGTTGTCCTCTTCGAGGTTCAGCACCATGCCGAAGATGTTGTGCGGAAACTCGAGCAGCTCGCCGGCGGCGGCTTTGTCGAGCCCGTAGATGCGGGCGATACCGTCGCCGCACGACAGCACGCGGCCGGTCTCGCGCACTTCGACCTCGCGGCCGTACTCGGCAATCTGGCGCTTGATGACGTCGCTGATTTCAGCGGGGCGAATATCCATGTCTGATGTCTCCTACAGCGAGGCGGTTCCGGTGAGCTCTTTGGCGAGCCGGGTCAGCTGGGTTCGCACGCTGCCGTCGTAGACCTTGCCGGCGGCTTCGACGACGACTCCCCCGAGCAGTTCCGGGTCGACGACGACGGTGGGGATCACCTGTTTGCCGGTGATGTTTGCGAATGCCGCGACCAACTCGGTCTGCTGTTGCGCCGACAGTGCGCTGGAGCTGCGAATGGTGACGCGGACGCGGCCGAGATCCTCATCGAGCAGCTGTTGAAAGTATCGGTGAATCGCCGGCAGCTCCGCCAGACGTTGATGGTCGGCGAGCAGGGATACGAAGCGGGTCAGCAACGGCGAGGCTTTGATCTCACCCGCAAGCGTGCGTGCGAACTCCAGACGGTGTGCCGGCGACAGCAACGGGCTGCCGAGCACGGCGCTGATCGCCGGTTCGGCGGCGAGGGTGGCAACGCGTGCCAGCTCCTCGGCGGTCGGCGCGACGGCGGTCGCCTCCTTGGCGAGCGCGAACAGCGCCGTGGCGTAGCGTCGCGCGACGGCGCTCACGGACGCACCTGCTTCAGGAAATCGGCGATGAAGCGCGCTTGGTCAGCCGGGGTCCATTGGCTGTGGGCCTGAGCTTCGGCGCTGCGCAGCGCTTGGCGTACCAGCTCGGCGCGCAGCAACTCCTGGGTGCGGCGCACCTCGTACGCCGCGGCGCGTTCCGCGTCGCGGCGAATCGTCTCCGCGGTCTTGTGTGCCGCGGCAAGGATCCGCTCGCGCTCGCGCTCGGCATCTTGCCGCGCCTGGGCGCGCATCTCTTCGATCGTCTGATCGAGGCGCGCCAGCCGTGCTTCCCATTCCGCCTGCAGCCGCAGCGCTTCCGCCTTGGCCGTTGCGGCGGCTTCCAAGTCGCTGATGACGCGCAGGCGGCGGTCGCGTACCCAGTCGCGCACCGCGGGCATCACGTAACGCGCCAGCACCCACAGGAAGATCAGCAGATTGATGGTCGAGAAGAGGAGGGTACTCCACGGAATACCGGCCTCGTGGGGTGCCTCCTCGCTGGCCAGGGCGGCGCGAGCGAACAGGGCGATGACGGCGATTGCCGCGGGCAGGCGGCGCCTCATGCGAGGGATCTCCCGATGACACGCTCCAGCATGTCTCCGGCGAGCGTTTGTGCTTCCGATGAGAGCGCCGGACGGGCCTCATTCGCCTGGCGGGCGAGACTCTCGCGCAGTTGCATGAGTTGGGCACTAGCGTGCTCGCGTGCGTCCGACAAGATCTTGCGCTCCTCGGCTTCGATGGTCTTGAAGCTGGTTTCCGCCTCGGCGCCGAGCGTGATGCGCATCGCGTGCATGCGGCGTTCGTAGTCCGTCGCTGCTTGCTCCGCGGTCTTGCGCAGCGTATCGGCGGCGTGGCGTTCCCCCACGGTGCGCCGCTCGCGTTCTTCGAGCACCTGTAGCGTCGGATCGAAGAGCAACCGCTTGAGTCCGATCCACAGGACCAGAAAACAGACGATTTGCACCGCGAAGGATGAGTCGAGAGTAATCATTTGCCTCGGCTTCTACGTTGGGATCGCGCACGACAGGCCACACCACCCGCGTCACTACCGGCGCGGCGTGGTAGGCATTACTGGCGGGAGGTGCGCGGAGAAACGGTCGACCGGCGAACGAGCCGGCTGCACCTACTTGACGGCTTCCGTCGGCAACCGCAGTGCGTTAGAGATCCGCTCCTCCTTTGGAAAGAGGGCGACCTTCTTGTCCGTCTTCTCCGTCTTGGCTTCCACCCCGCCGCCCATGGAGCAGTGCCCTTCGAAAACGACGCCTTCGTGAATCACCACGCTCGGGGTGGTGATGTTGCCGATCAATTTTGCAGGTGCCCGCAGCTCGACGCGTTTGCGGGCGATGATGTCCCCGGTAACCTTGCCCTTCAGCACGATGGTGCCGGCGTTGATCTGTGCGTTGACCACGGCGGTTTCGCCGACCGTGACTGAATCTTGCGCCTCGATGTCTCCTTCGACCTGGCCATCGATCTGCACGCTGCCTTCGAACGTCAGCTTCCCCTCGATCCGACTGCCCTTGGCAAGGTGTGCTTGCGCAGTCGGGTCGCCGCTTGCAACCTCACCGCCGTGCGTCGGGCCACCGACCACAAACGGTCGTGCATCCTCGGGGCGCTGCATTCTGTCGTCCTTGCCGAACAAGGCCATACTCGTCTCCTCGTGCTGGTGGACTTGAAGCGGGTCGCATATACCATCGGGGTAAGTCGTTGTCCAGCGTGTGGACGACGTCAGCAGCAGCCTGTCGGACTTGGCAGCCCGCAGCGACCCAACGGGGAGCGGGCCACAGAAGAGACGCTGGCCGCAGGCCCTACGTCGTCCGTTGCGCAGCGACCACGCCTACCGCAACCAGCGTGGCGCCGTTGAGGATCGTCAGCACGCCGAACGACGCGCCGACCACCTCAAAGGCGCGTTGTACGCGCGCTTTCCCGAGCTCGGCTTCATACATGATGTTACCGGCGTTGCGTTCCGCCGCCAGCGCCGCCCGGCTGTAGGTGTCGCGGTCCCGCCCGATCGCCAAGAGGGACAGCAGCAGGAGCACCACTCCCAGCGCCACGAGCAAGCTGCCGCCGACCTTGCACGCGCGAGCCATGTCGGCCTCAAGGGCGCAGGCTGCGCGCCGCGCCGATGGCCGTGGCGAACTCGGCGTGCGGTGGAATGATGAAGCTCCGATCGAACAACAGCCGGGTGGCGGTGATGCGTTCGACGAACGGCTTCACCCGCAGCAGCTTGCCGGTGAGCACGATATCGTGCAGGCCACTGGCGCGTGCCGCGGTCACGCTGAGCGAGACGATCACCTCGGCGATCATATTGATCAGCGCGCGCGCCTTATCCTCCGGGCCGACGTCGGACGACAGCTTTCCAAAGTTACTTGCGGTCGCGTCGGCCGGCAGGTTGCCGACCGGGCCGCCGGCAACGTCGCCGACGGTCAAGTCGATGCGCGACAAGTCGCCGCGCGCCGCCAACTGCTCCAGCGTCTCCAGGCGGGCGACGTTCAAGAGATGCTTCGACAAGCCGAGCAGCGTGCCGCCGCCGACCCCGGTGCCGCTGACGTGCTGGATGGCGGTGCCTTTGACCGACACCATCGCCGTGCCCGTGCCCATCGAGACGACGAGCACCTCCGACTTATCCGCCAAGGTGGACCCGCCGAGCCCAATAGCCGTGATCTCGGGAATCTTGTGGACCGGCACTCCCAACAGGTCGTCAGCCAGAAACCGTGCGCCACCGCCGGTCGCGGCGATCGCGGTGATGTCGCTCAGGCGCCGATGGAGGTCGCTGACCAGCTTGCCGAGCGCCCCGGCGGCCGCGGCAACGGGATCGTTGGCCTCGACGGAAACGACGTGCACCGCGTCGTCGAGGACCACCGCGTCGGTGGTCGAGCCGCCGATGTCGATGCCGATGATCATGGGTGATGCGGCGAGGAATAGGCGCGCCCCTCAATACGCCGCCAGAAAAAGGCGGCGACTCGGGGTGAACGGTCAAGTATCCCGCCGGCGATCCCATTCCCGTTCGCCCCGAGTAGGCTCCGTCTTTTCAGGAGCCGTATCGAGGGGCTGCTCAAATTTGGCGGCATTCTCTGCGCCTCTACCTGGCGGCCGCGTCGAGATCAAACCGGAACACGGCCACTTGCGCCTTGCGTTGCGGATCGTACGACTCCCACTTCGCGGCGGGCACATCCGCGGTGCCGACGCGGCGGAAGCCTTGGCGCTCGAAGAACGTTAACGCCCGCTCTTCCGTGGTGCACGCGAAGACGTACGCCAGCCGCGCGTTGCGTGCGTCGTCGAGCAGTTGCGCCACCAGGCGGCCGCCGACCCCCTCACCCTTGAAGCGGGTGATGGTGTACAGCCCGACGACCTCGCCGGCGTGTGCTGCGACGTAGGGCTCGGTCACCAGCGCGCAAATACCGGCGAGATGGTGCGCGCCGATGGTGGCGCCGTACCCGTTGATGAGCATCAACGCGATCTCGTCGGGCGTGCGCAGCTTGAGCAAACCTTCGCGTTGGCCGCGCTCGATCAAACGCTCGACCTCTTCGAAGTCGTCGATCCCGAGCCGCTGGATTTTGCAGTAATCTTGATGGGTGCACAGCGTCCCGGAGCCGGTGTAGGTGAACAGCTCGCGCGGCGCACCGTCGAGGGTACAGAGGTTGACCGAGGTGACCCCGCCCAGCAAGGCGGCGCGCGCGGCTTCGAGCCCCGGCCGGCGCTCCGCCAGACCCGCCCACTCCGCCTGTCCCGCCGCCAGCAGCGCGGTCAGCATGGTTTCGTCCATGAACGAGATCTGCTTGCCGTCACTGCCGGAAATCCCGCCCGCGGGATGGATGAGAATCAACTTGTGGACGCGCAGGCGTGTGGCCATCTGCTGCGCGATCGCCTTGGTCGCGTCGGCGTCTGCGCTGGCGACGACGCCCACGAACAACGGGCCGCGGCGCAAGGTCGTCCATACGCTGCTCAGCAAGGTTGATGCGGACGCCGGCGTTGCGAAGGCATCGGCCGGGACTTCGGAAAATGCGGCGGTGCGCGCTTGGCGTTGCGGGAATAGCGAGATGATCTCGTCGCGCAAGAGCAACGGGCCGAGCCGGTGCTGCAAACGCCGCAGGATCTCCTTACCAGGAACGTCGTCCGGCGCCCCGATCAGCATGATCACGCGCGTATCGTTGACCAGCAGCTCGCGCCCCATGGCGGCCAGGCATTCAAAGTCTGCGTCCTGCGCCAGCTCGCTCACGGGGATGGAGAACAACAGCGTGCGCCCGCGGAACTCGTCGAGGTAGAACTGCTTCTCGTCGAAGGCTTCGACCGCCGGTTGCGGCTGCTCGGCAACGTTGCGCATCGGCAGCACCCTACCATACGGGCAGACACGAAGACACGGAGCCCCGACCGCAGATCCTAGTCATGGAAAAGCTGCTGTCTGCCTTTCCCCGCGTGTTTGTCGATTGCCGCCTGGCGGGGACTGTAGTACGCAGTCCCCCAATGACGGCCGCCCGGCGACAACCAGTGAAACCGCTGCAGCGCGTGCTCGGAGCGCTGTTCCTTGCCGGCGTGCTGTGCATACCGGCCCTGTACGCTTTTGCGGACAGCGGTAGTACCTGTGCCGGCGACTGCAACGACGATCGCGCCGTGACCGTGGATGAGCTCCTGGTCATGGTGAACGTTGCCCTCGATAACGCACCGGCATCGGCATGTCCCAGCGGCGATCGGAACGCTGATGGTGCGATCACCATCGAGGAGATTCTGCTGGCGGTAAACAGCGCGCTCGGCAGCTGCCCCGTGGAACCGACCGTGACGCCGACGCCGGAGACGCCGACGGTCCTCTACAGCAACGATCCGCAGGCCGTCGATAATCCGTTCCCGAGCGATCGATTGCTCGACGCCTCCGGGCACGTGCAGGTGCCGGTGAGCGGGCTCGATCCCGGCTTGCCGGCGAGTGCCGCGTATCAGCAAGCGCGCGACTATCTCAACCTTCTCGCGTCTCAGCTGCATACCTTCACCGCCT
>CAZTDK010000426.1:0-6044 GCA_964611965.1 uncultured Binatia bacterium (SeqCode)
CGTACAAGCGGAGCACATCATCCGCTCCGGCCACGACGGCGCGGCAGCCGTCGGCGCTGAGCGCGCACGCGGCAATGGCACCTTCTTCGCGATGGACGATGTGCACACACTCGCCCGACTCCAAGGCCCAGAGACGCACACTCCCGTCGCGGCTCGCCGATAGGGCCCAGCGCGCGTCCGGCGTCAGCGCGGCGGCCACGACCGGAGCCTGGTGGCCGCCGAGCACGCGGACGCACTCGCCATCCTCGAACGACCAGAGACGGAGGCTGTGATCCGCACTCCCCGAAAGCAGCCAGCGCCCGTCGGCACTGGCGCACAGCGCGGTCACCGCGCCGCTGTGCCCTTCAAGCTGAGCCATGCAGGTTCCACGTTCCGCGTCCCACGCGTTGATCACCGGCTCGTAGCCAGCCGAGGCGACACGCCGCCCATCGGGCGTGAGACAGGCGGTGAGAATCTGGCGCCGATGGCCACGTAACACCTGGACGCATTCGCCGATCGCCAAGGACCAGACGCGCAGGGTGTGATCGTAACTCGCGGTCAGCAGGCGCTGGGCGTCTGCCGTCAGATCCACCGCGGTCACGACGCTCTCGTGTCCCGCAAGCGTATGCACGCAGGCGCCGCGCCGCAGATCCCATACGCGAGCGGTACCATCGGCGCTCGCCGATACGGCCAGGGCGTGATCCACGCTCAGGCGCAGGGCAAGCACACGCGCACGGTGACCGGTCAGCGTGGCCATCGAGCGCCCGAAGTCCGCGTCCCACCACTGCAGCCGCCCGTCTCGTCCAGCGCTCAGAATGCGCTCGGGCGCGGCTGTGACCTGCACTCCGCCGGTCCGCTCGGGTCCGGCCTGTGCCGTCAGCAGCCGCGTCGCGCGCAGCCCGGTGCGCTGACACCGCGGTGTGAGCTCGCGCCATAGGCTGATGGCGCGCGCGGAGGCATCGTGCGTCGTGGATTGACGCGCCTGGCGCAAGTACGCCAATGCCTGCGCCAGACGATTTTCCTGGAACGCGCCCTCCGCGTCGCTCAGCAGCTCATCGGGCTCCGGCTCGGCCGACGGCAGGCGCGCATACGCGGTCCGCACCGACAGACGCGGCACGGCGGCGGCGCGGCTGCGGCGCGGCATCGGCCAGATGCGCACGGTGCCGTCCCAGCTTGCGGACGACGCCAGGCGGCCGTCGGCGCTCAGCGCCACGCTGGTCACCATGCTCGTGTGGCCTTCAAACGTACGCAGACAACAGCCGCTATCGAGGTCCCAGACCCGCACGGTGCCGTCGAGGCTGCCGGAGACCGCGACGCTGCCATCACGACTCAGCGCCACACAGGTCACGATGCTGACGTGCCCTTTCAACACCCGCGCGCACCGCTTCTTGGGGAGGTCCCACACGCGGATTGTCTGATCCCAGCTTGCGGAGAGCGCCCGCGTCGCATCGGCATTCATGCGCACACAGGACACAAAGTGGGTATGCCCCTCGAACAGTAGTAGCTGCGTCTTCGTCGCCACATCCCAGAGGCGCACGGTGTGATCGTCGGCGCCCGACAAGAGGCGTCGGCCATCGGCGCTGAGGGCGACGCTGCGTACGGCTCTGCCGTGGCCCGGCAGCTCGCTCAGGCAACGTTCCGTTTCCAGGTCCCACACCTGGATCAACGTGCCGTCCACGCCCATCGCCGTTTCGCGGGCGCCGCTGGTCGCCGCCGCCCAGCGCCCGTTGGGACTGAGCGCGACACCAAACACCTTCCCCGAGGCATCGATCTTCTTGCGGCAGCGTCCAGTCTGCAGATCCCACAGACGCAGTGTGGCATCGTCACCGCCCGAAACGGCGAGGGTGCCGTCTTCGCTCACGGCAATGCCGGAGACGCGCCGCGTGTGTCCGCCGAGCGTGCGCAGCAATCTCCCGTTGGTCACGTCCCACAAACGCAGGTTGCGATCGTCGCCGCCGGACAGCACCCAACGACCGTCGGGATGCACACAGACACTCGACACAAACGCCTGGTGCGCTTCGTGACCAGTCACCTTGGGCGACTCGCGTTGCGCGGCGTCAGCCTGCATTCGGGCGATGGTCACGGCATCGCGCACCTCGCTGGATTCCGGCACCAGGGTCGTCGCCTGTTCGAGGAGGGACACGGCAGCGGCGGCGTCGCCGCGTTCCAGGTGCACTAACGCCCGCAGATATGCCGCCGACCAGTCGCGCGGCCGCCGCGTTGCAATCTGGTCGAGCACCTGCAGCAGGTCCACATCCGACAGGTCGCCGCGCCGCCAACGCGCGATCCCCGAGTTGAAAGCAGCCTCCAAATGATCGCGGCCGACTTGCAGCGCGCGCGCCCACGCCGCGTCCGCATCGCCATTCCGGCCCGCCAACCACGCTGCGGCGGCCTGATTGTTCCAACCATCGGCATCCCAGGTCGGTGCCGGGAGCACCGCGAAGGGACTGGGCTTGCCGAACAGCTCCGCGTGCAGAGCGCACAGCTCCTGGCGAATCTTCACAACTGGCGGGCGTTGCGCCTGATCCCAATCGACGCATTGCTGGAGCAGCGCGCGCAGACGCTCGGGCAGCGTCGCAAGCTCGGTTTCACCGCAGGACTCCTGCCGTGAGCCGCGGGTCGTCACGAACGGACGACTGCCACAGAGCATTTCATAGAGACACACCCCCAAAGCGAACACATCGCTCTTGGCGTCCATCAGTGACGAATTGATCCAAAGCTCCGGCGCCACGCAAGCACCGCCGGCAAGGTTTGCGTTGGGCTCGGCATCCTCTGGGAGAATGCTGCGAGGCGTACCGAAATCGCCGATACGCAGTGTCCCGTCCGACGTCAGCAACAGGTTCTCGGCATCGAGCGACCCGTGCCAGACTTCGCGCGCGTGCGCATGCTCGAGTCCGTGACAGATCTGGATCGCCAGGTTGAGCCCGACACGCAGATTGCGCGTGCGCGCGCTCGCGATCCATGGGCCAAGGCTGCCGCCATCGAGGTACTCCGTGATCAGCACCGGAACTCCCTCGACGACCTCGACCTGATAGCAGTACGCCACGTGCGGATGCAGGCCCAGTGCGATCCAGCGCAGCGCACTCGCTTCAATGGACTGTAACGTTCGCGGGTCCGCCAGCAGCTCGTCGCGCGGGACCTTGACCGCAACCTCCACACCAAAATGCCGGTGGCGCGCGAGATAGGTTGTGTGCTTCCTGGTGCAGGCAAGTTGACGAGTGATCTCCAGACGTTCGGCGATCACATCGCCCGCGGCGAAGCTCGGGGCGCGGCGTCCGGGTCGAAATTGAGACCGGGGCCTGACCGTTGTCGCCGCGGCGCTGGCGGCCCCATTGTCGGCAGGTGCAACCGCGCCCACGGCCGCGCCTCCCCGATGAAGAAGCGGAGGCGACTGCTGGTTGTCCGTCACTGCAGTCGGCGCAAGGCGAAGGACTCCCGGCACCTCGAGCACTGATTCAGGGTGGCCGTGCAACGCTCCAGGCTGCGCAGCGCGCGCCGCTCCAGGACGTACGGTCCGCGTGTCTCCTCTGGCGCGCTCCCGGGCCATCGAACCAATGCGGCTCCTCGCCGCGGGATCAGCATCTAGTGATGCCGGAGCACCGGATGCGGCGACCACTGGCTTGCCATCCGGTGCATCCAAGCGGCCCGAAGGCTCAACCCGCGCATCGCCTCCGGGAAGGAAGCGACGGAACAACCCTCCCCAGTAGCCATCACCCGGAAGCGAACGAGCCAAGCGTTCCGTACCGGCGCGTTTGGCCTCCTCGGCCAGGATACGCCAGCCATTCTTCGGGCTCATCCGTCACTCCGAGGTGCCGCGCTCCCCGCCGCCGGCGTGTCGACCGGGATCGCGAGACGGATGCGTGTACCCTTTCCATCGTGCGACTCGATGTCGATCGTACCGTGCAGCGTTTCCACTTCGCGCGCGACCACGTCCATGCCCACACCGCGTCCGGCAAGATCGGTGACATCGTCTCGCGTGGAAAACCCGGAACGCAGGATCAGCCGTGTCAGGGCTTCATGCGACGGCGGCTGCTGCGGGTCGATCCAGCCGAGCACCTCGGCCTTGGCGCGAATGGCGGCGAGATCCAAACCGCTGCCGTCGTCCTCGACGATGAGGATGAGATTGCGGTCGCCCGGCTCGGCACGCACGCGCACGGTGCCGGTGCGATGCTTCCCGGCGGCTTCGCGCGCCGCCGGCGATTCGATTCCATGCGACACCGCGTTGCGCACGATGTGCAGCAACGGACCGTGGAGTCGCTCGACGATTGCCCGATCCACACGAGTCTCGCCGCCAGACAATTCCAGCGTCACGAGCTTGCCTTCCTGCCGCGCCGCATCGCGCGCCGGCCGCTGCATGCGGCGAAAGACCTGTTCCAACGGGACGACGACAAGGTTGTTGACTTGCTCCTTCAGCTCACTCGCAAGATCCAAAAATTGCCGCGCCTGGCGGTCCAACGCGTCGATGAACAACCGAATGTCGCCGGCGCCCTCGCCGCGTCCGAGCCGCTCGCGCAGCTCGGTTAGCGCATGCAACTGGGAGCCCAGCACCACCGGGTCGGGATGGGCATCGGTCGTGGGGACTCCGGGGGCCGCGTTTGGAATGCCGGTTGGTCGGTGCGGGATGCCAGCCTGGCTGTCTGCTGCTGCCGCGACGGACGTCGGACCGCTCAACGCTGCGATCGCCCGCGGCAGATCACTGATGACAGCATAGGGAGTGTCGGCTCGCCCGCAGCTGCGATCGATCAAGCCGCGAATCGAGTCGGTCAGACGCAACAGGAAATCGACCAACGCCACGCTGTCAAGCACGATGGTCGCGTCGCGTGCCGCCTGCAGCAGCGATTCCCCACTGTGCAGCTGCGCCGCTGCCTCGGGAAGATCAACCGCTGACGCCCCACCCTTGAGCGTGTGGAACTTGCGCAGCAGCGCATCCAGGACTTCACGATCATCAGCGCGTTGTTCCAATTGGACCAGGAGCTCTTCGCACACGGCGAACCCCTCGTCGGATTCGGCGATGAAGGTTGCCCGGAGCTCACGTTGAAATGCCTGCTCGGGACTCTCCGGCTCGGGTGCGCTCGCCCCCGCTGCGTCCGGATGCAGCGCCGCATCCAGCTGTGCTTCGAAGGTCACGTCGTCACTGTCGAGGTGCACCTGCCACTGCGGTGGCGTGGCTTGCCGCAGGTCCTCGTAGAGTGACCGCATGTGCTCCGCCGAGCAGCCTGCGGCAAATCCATCGAGCGCCTGCTCGATGAGCCCCACGGCACCGACAACACTGTCCAGCGGTCCGCCGCGCGATGCCCACAGCCGCGTCAGACGGCGCAGCGCTTCAGCGTACGGCACGAGCGGTTCCAGCCGCTGACCGCCGACCGACGCATGGAGCGCGCGACCAGCATCCAGCACGGCTTCACGCAAGGCAAGCGCAGACGGGCTTTCCTGCGACTCGACCACGGCATTCCGAAGCGCCGAGGTGAGGCTCAGCACCTCCTCATATGGAACCTCCGTCGCGGCGCGGTCGCTCATTGTCTGCTCAGTCAAAGCTTGCAGCTGCAAGAAACAGCCGTCCGAAGCGACCCGCATGGCGGGTGCCGCATGCCTGATGGATACATGACCGAACGCACCTCTCCCCGCCTCGACCCCGGGTCGCGTCTTTATATGGCAAGACTCACGCCAGCCGCTCATTTCGCCAGTGCCTGTGGACCTGGATACGGGAGCAGCGTTTCGTCGTCGTACGGGTGTCCCTGCGACCAAATTTGGGCGCGCGAGACGGCTCAGACTTCCTGATGTCTGGACACGTAGGTATCTGAAAACCCTGGCGCCAGGGAATGGAGCCCAGATTCTCGATTGATCCCGAAACATGCCGCGTTGAACAGGTCGGAGGATGGAACCACGAAGGACACGAATTTCACGAAGGAAAATGAAAGAGAAGATCCTGAATCCCTTTCTTCGTGGTCTTCGTGTCGTTCGTGGTGAAGGATCTTCGGGCTCGTGGCAGATTCCTCGGGCTCAAGAGGTCTGAGGCTTGAGGGGCTTTGCGCACAAACTGCTTGCATGCGCCCTTCGCCCTCCTG
>CAZTDK010000427.1:0-6042 GCA_964611965.1 uncultured Binatia bacterium (SeqCode)
ACTCACGGTGAGATTGGCGCCGGTGCAGCCGATCTCCATCGCCACGTAACTGGCGGCGGCGTTCGGCACGAGGTTCGGAAATATCAAGGGGCTCGCGAGCCCCGGCCCTTTGGTAAACAGGCGGTCCAGGTACTGCACCGACTCACTGATGTTGCTCAGCACCGATCCCACCACCACGCCGAGACGCTCCGGCGCCGGCAGTGCCGCCCCAAGCTTGGCGTCGGCAAGCGCCATACGGCTGGCCGCGACGATGGTGCGCGAAAACCGATCGGCACGCCGCAGATGCGGCGAGGTGATGAACTCGCGCGGCGAGAAGTCGACGATACGCGCGGCAATGTGTGGGACATCGCCCGCATCCGGCAGCGGCGCAATCCCGGATCGGCCGGCACGTAGCGCGCTCCAGAACTGCGCGCGCCCCACACCGATGGAGCTGACGACGCCCAGACCGGTCACAACAACAGCACAGTCCTGAGTCCTGAGTGCTGAGTCCTGAATTGAGGAAGGTGCTCTCGCTGAAGGTGATGTCATCGTCTCTTGCTCAGCGCTCAGGACTCAGGACTCAGCGCTCAGGACTGTCGGCCCTGAGAACGATGCTCGTATTGTTCCCCCCAAACCCATAGGAGTTTGACAGCGCGGTACGCACCGGCTGAGCGCGACTGACACGTGGCACGTAGTCGAGATCGCATTCCGGATCGGCATGTTCCAGGGTCGCCGTCGCGGGCACAAAGCCGCCTTGCATCGCCAGCACGCAGGCCAGCGCTTCGATGGCCCCGGCAGCCGCCAGGCAATGGCCGACCATCGACTTGGTCGAGCTGATGGGAATATCGAAGGCCCGCTTGCCAAACAGCGCCTTGATCGCACGGGTCTCGATGACATCGTTCAACGGCGTAGCCGTGCCGTGCGCGTTGATATAGTCGATCTCCTCCACCCCGAGGGCACCATCCTCGAGCGCCCGACGCATCGCCAGCAACGCGCCAGCCCCGTCCGGACGCGGCTGCGTGATGTGATGGGCGTCGGCACTGATGCCGTAGCCCAGGAGCTCCGCCAGGATGGTCGCCCCGCGTGCCAACGCATGGTTGCGCGCCTCGAGGACGAACATCGCCGCCCCTTCACCCAGACTCAGACCGGCGCGCTCACGATCAAACGGCCGGCACGGGACGTGGTCGAGCGCCTGCAGCGCGTTGAATCCCGAGAAGGTCATCCGACAGAGCGAGTCAGTTCCTCCGCTCAGGACGACCGCGGCACGACCGGCGCGGATCCAGTCCGCGGCAAGACCCAACGCGTTCCCACCCGACGAGCAGGCGGTCGATACGGCGAGCCGCGGCCCCAGGCACCCGAACACGCGCGCCAGCATGTCGGCCGAGGACGACACGAGCAAGCTCAGCATGCGCGTACGGCGCCGTTGCGGAAGATGCAGTACGAGACGCCGGTAGTACTCCTCGGCACCGTGCATACCTCCAGTCGTCGCACCGAGGACGATGCCAACGTCGTTGAGCCGCGCGTCGGGAGCCGCCGCTGCTCCAGTCCACAGTCCGGCGCCCTGCAGCGCTTCACGGGCGGCGATGAGTGCGAACACGTCGGAGCGCGAGAGCTGGCGCAGCAAGGCGCGCGGCAACCACGGCGGCGGCACCTCGTGCACCTCGGCCGCACACGACGTTCGGTACTCTCCCGCGTCGAACAGCGTCAGCCTGCCAATGCCGCAGCGCGCCGCGCGCAGCGCCGCCGCGAACGCCGGCACACCATCACCCAAGGCATTGATGGTGCCGGCACCCGTGATCACCACCCGCCGCATGTCAGAACCCGCCGTCCGCACTTGAAGGGGCGCAGCGTGCCACAGCCGTGGCCGCGCCGGTCTTACGCCGGCTCTCCCACCGCCTGCGCCTGCTGGCTCGCGATATAGTCGGCCAGTGCGTTGATCGAGGCGAAGGCCTGTTTCCCGACCTCCTCATCGGGAATGACCACCTGGAACTGGTCTTCCACCAACACCACCAGCTCGAGCGCATCAATCGAGTCCAATCCCAGGCCTTCGACGAAAATGGGCTCCGCGTCTTTGATGTTCTCGGGCTCGACGCCTTCCAGCTTCAATCCGTCAATCAACAGGCGTTTCAAGCTCAACTTCAGTTCAGCTCCGTTCAAATGCCGTCTCCTCTCAGCGGTGTGTCCAGGCCTGAGTCTCAGATCATCGTCAGACCACCGTCAACAGTCAAGGTCGAGCCGGTAATGTATCGGGCCCGGTCGGAAGCGAGAAAGGCGATGGCGTCGGCAACTTCTTCTGGCGTTCCCAAGCGGTTGAGCGGAATCTGCGAGAGGAAACGGGCGCGCGCCGCCGCCGGCATCGTGGCGATGAGTTGGGTGTCGATGAGGCCGGGACACACCGCGTTGACCGTAATGCTGTAGCGCGCCACCTCACGCGCCAACGACTTGCCCATGCTCAGCAAGCCTCCTTTCGAGGCGGCGTAGTTTGCCGCCCCCTCCTGGCCAAGCGGACCGGCGGGTGAGACGACGTTGATGATGCGGCCCCAGCGGCCGGCGATCATGGTGCGCAGCGCCTGGCGGGCGCACAGAAACGCGCCGCGCAGGTTGGTGCGCAGCACATCGTCCCAGCCGCGCTCCGACAGCAGCATGAGATGGCCATCGTGCGTCACGGCCGCGTTGTTGACCAGGATATCGACGCCGCCCCAGCGGCGCTTGAGCTCCTCGAACATCGCGGCAATCGCCGCCGGCTCCCCCACATCGGCCCGCACCACCGCGGCCTCGCCACCGGCAGCAGTGATCGCCGCGGCGGTCGCCTGCGCTTCGGCTTCCGCGTGCGCGTAGTTGATTGCCACGCGCGCCCCGGCCGCCGCCAGCGCCAGGGCGGTGGCGCGGCCGATGCCGCGCGACGCGCCGGTGACCAACGCCCGCCGCTCCTCCAGCCCGGCCGCGCTCATCGCAACAGCCGCCAGAGCTGGCCCTTGATCTTGCGCTCGCGCAGCTTCTGCAACACCTGGATATTCGTCTTGATGCCCTTGCCGGGAACGATCCAATTCGGGTGTGCGCGCGCGTAGGACTCGATGCGGTCGATGAGCTCGCCGCCGAGATTCGGTGAAATGTAGAATTTCGGGTAGAGCAAGTTGTCGTCGTCATCGATCTGCGCATCACGCAAGGCGATCTCCACCATGCCCGTGCCGGGCAGCACGCGAATTCCGGTCATGGCAATCACCGCCGTCGGCTTGAGCTCCTCCATCAGGTCGATGGTCTCACTCACCGTCTGCAGCGTCTCACCGGGCCCGCCGAAGATCAGGCTGTGGCAGAATTTGAGATGATACTTGTGGCACAGCACCGAGGCGCGCCGCAGGTCGTCGGCGTCGAACTCCTTCTTCAAGCTGGCGATCATGCTCGCCGATCCGGAGTCGGTGCCGAACTCGATCGCTTTGCACCCCGACGCCGCCATCAGTCGGCACAGCTCGTCGTCGATGAATTTCGGATTCAGGTACCCCGACCATTCGATGTCGAGGTTGCGAGCGGCGATCTCCTCGCAAATGTCCTTGGCGTGGCGGATTGGCAGGTTGAAGATGTTGTCGACAAAGAACCAGTGCCGCACGCCATGGGTCTCGCGCATTAGTTGGATCTCATCGACCACGGATTGCGCGCTGCGCATGCGCACCTTGGATCCCTCGATAAGCGGGTAGCTGCAGAAGATGCACTCGAAATAGCAGCCGCGCTTGGTCTGGATATTGAGCGCCCCGCCGCGCTGGTAGTAAAGGTCCATGTCGAAGCGCTCGCGCATCGGGATGCCGGTCACGTCGAGGTACTTGATGCGCGTCACCGGGTTCACCAGGACCCCGCCGTTGACCGGCTGACAGCGGTACTCCGCCGTGGAAGCCAGGGGCACACCGTCGGCCAGATGCTGCAGCACCCACGGAAAAGCCATTTCGCCTTCGCCGACGACGCCGACGTCGGCGTGGAGGTACTCCATGATCGTGTCGGGCATCACGGTAAACCCGGCGCCGCCGAGCACGATCGGCGCGTCGCTGCGTGCGCGCAGGGCCGCCACCAGCGCGCGGTAGTCGTCGATGTACGAGGTATTGAGCGGATACGATGACGAGTCGAGATTGCGCAATGAGATGCCGATGACCTGCGGGTCGACGGCATCGAGCTTTTCGTCCAGCGCCGGCTGGAGCGCCTCGAGAAAACACAGATCGTGCGTCTCGACGGTGTGACCGTGTTGCGCCGCGACCGCCGCCATGTAGGCGGCACCGATGGGGAACACGGGGTCGGGAAGTTTCTCGGTGTTGGCGGAGATCAACAGGACCCGCAGCGAGCGGCTCATCGGCGTGTCACTCTTCCGGCGCCAGCAGGAGCGCGACGGTTGGGCCTGAATAGCAGAGGGTATGCACCATCACCAGCGGGCTGCGCCCGGCGTACGTACGGCGGGGCCGCTCCCCGTTGGGTCGCTGCGGGGGGCCTTCGCGAACACCTGACTCGTACGCAACCTGCGTCGCCTCGAAACGATTGGGTTCCCGCAGCTGTGCCGCCGCCAACGCCACGCAGAGGGCACCGTGCGCCGCGAAACATTCGCCCCACGCCGCCTTCGGAGCCAGAACAACCGGCGGTGGCGCGCCCGCGAAGACCGTGGTCAGGGCGGCGCGTTCGATATCGTCCACGGCCGTGGCGTGGGCGCTGCCGATGACGAGCCCGACGTCCGCGGGCGTGTGGCCACTGCGCTGCAGCGCAGCACGCATGGTTTCGACCAGCGCCGTCGGCGCGCGCTCGCGACGCGTCAGTGTCGGCTCGAAGCCGGCGGCATAGCCGGCGATGCGCGCCCAGCCGCGCGCCCCACGGCCACGCGCGTGGTCGGCACGCTCGAGCACCAGCACCGCGGCGCCTTCCGAAGGACAAATGCCAGGCGCACAGTCACCAAGCGACGCCGCACCACCGACACGTTTGAGCAGACCCATATCGGCGAGTCCTTGCACCAGCGCATTGCCGAGCGCGTCGGCACCGCCGGCGACGACGACGTCCGCCTTGCCGCTGCGGATCAGGTCGTAACCGTAGCCCAGCGCGCCCAGTCCGGCGGCGAAGCCTTGGTGTGCGGTCACATTCACGCCCTTGATGCCGAGCGCGATCGACACCTCGCCGGCCGCGGCGCTCGACACCGTGTAGGCAAAAAGCCGCGGGCTCGCCGCCGGCGGGCCACCTTGTTCCACTTTCTCATTGAACTCCGCATTGGTCAGCAGGCACCCCAATCCCGTGCCGAATGACAGGCCCACGCGCTCCGCGTCGCTGTGGCGCATGTCGAGCCGCGCGTCGTCTACCGCGAGAGACGCCGCCGATAGAAAAAGACGGCAGACGCGATCGAGACGTCCGATGCGCGTGCGTGCCTCAGGCGGAATGGCGTCGAGCGGGAGGTCGGCCACCATCGCGCCATACGCGCCATCGACGCCGGGCAACGGGGCCAACGCGCTGTCGCCGGCCGCGCAGCGAGCGGCAAGCGCAGCCGCCGACACCCCGAGCGGCGAGACGGCGCCAATGCCGGTGATGAGGACGGCGTCGTTCACGAGCGGCGCGCCTTCTGCCTGGCCGGAAATCGGGGGGAATGAAAAACAGGAAACCGGAAACCGCAAACGGGAAACCGGCGAACGCTGGGTCTGGCAGGCGCACCTTCATTGACCGGTTTCCGGTTTCGTGTTTTCCGTTTCCAGCTTTCCATTCCCCTCATTCTTCCGACGGCCCCTGCCGCAGCACGATCGCCGCGTTGTTCCCGGCAAACGCCGACGACGTTGATAGCGCGACACGCACCTCCCCGCGGCGCGCCACGGCGCGCACCAGATCGAACGTGCAGGCGGGATCGAGCTGTTCACAATTGAGTGTCGCCGGGATCATTCCGGTGCGCAGGATGTGCGCGCACATGATCGCCTCGAAGGCGCCCGCCGCGGCCAGGGTGTGCCCGATGGCAGCTTTGATCGAGTTCACCGGAATCCGCGTGGCGCACGCGCCAAAGACACGGCGGATCGCGGCAATCTCCATGGCATCGTTGTAGACCGTGCCGGTGCCGTGCGC
>CAZTDK010000428.1:0-6035 GCA_964611965.1 uncultured Binatia bacterium (SeqCode)
CTACGCCATCCTTGGTGACCGTGCGCGCGCGCGGGCGCACTGGGTGGAAGCCTATGGCATCAAGCGTGACGATCCAGCGGTGCGCGCCGCGTTTTCACAGAGTTTGGCAAAATGGGGAGACCTCGAGGTGGCTCTCGTAGTCTCTGAAGGACGAGCGCTGCCTCAAGAGCCTTAAGAATCAAATGGAAAGCACCGAGGGATAGGGCGCTTCGCGCCCCATCCCTCGCGCTCATGCGCCACGCACCATGTTATTATCAAGGGACCACAAGCTGGTACCTTTTTTTGGCAACGTCCCCCCGACTCGTGGCTCAAAAAAACCGTTACTACTTGTGGCAACCGACAAACTTATTTTTCACTACGCGTGCACCGGCGGACGCCGGTTTGACCACGGGCGTGCTTGCTCCAGCTGTGCCCCGACGCGGATGAGCACGTCCTCACGACCATACGCCGCCACCAGGTGCGTACCGATGGGCAACTCCTGGCCGTTCCAATACAGCGGTAGTGACAGCGCCGGCTGACCGGTCACATTGAACGGCGCGGTAAACGCCGCCAAGGGAAGGGAGTGCCGAAAGCCGCGCAGCGGATCCTCCGGCGTCGCGCTCATCTCGCCGAGCGTTGTCGGCGGCACAGCCATCGTCGGCGTCAGCAGCAGATCGAAGCCACCGGCCCACCACGCCGCCACGCGTCGCGTAAACGCTTGCAGCCAGAGCGTCGCCTCGATGTACTGCGCCGCCGACACGGCGCGGCCCATCTGCGCCAGCTCCCAGGTATGCGGTTCGACATCTCCGGCGGCGATCATGTGCCCCGTCTGCGCGCTCCAGAAATCGAGATCGCGCGCCGTCCAACTGGTCACGACAGCGCCAAAGTGTATGGAGAACTCGGCTTCATCCAATGCCGGCGGGTAGGCGGGTTCGACGACGTGCCCCAGCGATTCAAGCAAGCGCGCCGTGTCGTGCGCCGCGGCGACGCAATCCGCATGCACCTCGACGGCGTGCCCCGGCGTGTGGGTCAGCAGGCCGATGCGCAGGCGGCCGGGGCTGACGGCGACTTCGTCCCGGAATGGCCGTGCCGGTTGCGGCGCCACGCACGGATCGCCCGGCATTTCCCCAGCGACCGCGTCGAGGACCGCCGCGGTATCGCGCAGCGTGCGCGTCAGCACATGCTCCGCGATGGCGCCGTTCCACGAATCGCCGACATCAGGGCCGAGCGAGGTCCGACCGTGCGATGGCTTCAGGCCCACCAACCCGCAGGCGCTCGCCGGGATACGAATCGAGCCGCCACCGTCGTTGCCGTGTGCCAGCGGCACCATGCCGGAGGCAACCGCCGCCGCCGAACCGCCACTCGAGCCGCCCGGCGAGCGGCTCACGTCCCACGGGTTGTGCGTTGGGCCGTACGCCAGCGGCTCGGTGGTCGGGATCGGGCCGAGCTCCGGAACGTTCGTGCGGCCGACGCAGATGAAACCCGCCGCCCGAAACTTGGCCGCCAGATACGTATCGTGATCGGCGGTCCATCCGCGGTCGCGCAGCACGCGCATGCCGGCATGATACGGGTCACCTTTCGTCTGGCAGGTCAGATCCTTGATGAGAAACGGCACGCCACGAAACGGCCCGTCCGGCAGCGTCGCCGCGCGCGCCTGCGTGCGCGCCGGTTCGAACAGCGGAATGATCACCGCGTTGAGGCGCGGATTGACCTTCTCGATACGCGCGATCGCGGCATCGACCAGCTCGGCGGGTGAGACCTTGCGCGCCCGCACCAGCTCTGCCTGCGCGAGCGCATCCAACGAGATCAGTTCGTCCATCATGCGCCGGACGCTACGACGCAGGGAATGCAAAGTCCAGGGTGGCCTGCGGCCGGCGTCCTTTCTATGGACCGCTCCCGCTGGTCGCTGCGAACTTCCAAGTCCGACAGGCTGCTAGGAGCTGCCCTGTACGACAGGTTCCACTGGTTGCCGGCATGTACGGCGATATGCGATGCCGGGTCTTACCGCCAGGGAGGCGACGTCACATGTTTCCAACCACGAGGAGGCTTATGAGAACCATCGATCGGAGCCGCACCCAACGCATCCGGGGCTCCGTCCACGCCCGCCTTCGTTCACGCTGGGCCCCGGTGCTGCTGATGCTTGCCGGCAGCGGCGCTGCCGCGCCCGCGACACCCGCAACGGCCCAACCCGCGGCAGTGGCGACATTGCCGCATCCCAAACATATCGTGATCCTGATCGCGGAGAACAAGGGCTACGGCGACATCATCAACTCAACCAACGCGTCATACTTGAATGCGCTGACTACGCAAGGAGCTTCCCTCACCAACTTCTGCGCGCTCCATCATCCGAGCCAGCCCAACTACATCAACTTCTTCTCGGGCGCGACGCAGGGCATCTTCAACGACACCTGTCCAAAGGCGAAGTTTACCGCGCCGAGTCTCGGCGGAAGTCTCATCCAGAACAAGCTGTCATTCAAAGGCTACGCGGAAGATCTGCCGCACGATCTCACGATCTGCATGGCGGGGAACACCTACGGCCGCAAGCATTGCCCGTGGCTCGATTTCACCGACGTTCCCGCCGGCGCCAGCAGCACGTTCACGACGTTTCCGAAGCAGGCATCGGGTTTCGAGAAATTACCTGCCGTGTCCCTCGTCATTCCGAATCTCTTTCACGACATGCATTCCGCAAAGACGGACACGCAAGACCCGATCCCGGAAGAGATCGCCACCGGTGACGCGTGGCTGAAGGAACATCTGGATGCCTACGTGCAGTGGGCCAAGGCCAACAATAGTCTCCTGATTGTAACGTGGGATGAAGACAGCTCGACCTACGACTATCCTACAGATGCATCAATGAAGATCGACACACAGCCGCCCCACAATCACATTGCCACGATCCTGGTCGGTGCAATGGTGACCCCAGGGGCAACCAGCGCGCAGCAGTACACGCATCACGATTTGCTGCGCACCATCGAAGACATGTTCGGCCTTCCCCTGCTCGGAGGGAGTCAGAACGCCCGTGACATCGACGGGATCTGGAAGTAGCGATCTGTAGGACGCGTGCCGCAGGAACCCGGCGGCTTTCAGCTCGAAGGCGACTAATCCTTTCGTTCCGCGGTGCCCTGCGCCTCCGGCACAGTCGGCGTGGCCGTCGCCACCGTAGTCGACGCTGTCGCCGTCGCGCGTGCGGTTGGCAGCCGGGCCATTCCATTGCCCGGCGGCGGTATACGCACTGGCGGCAGCCACCAAATGAGCGCGGCGCCGAGGAGGAGTACGGCAACGATGATGTAGGGCGTTGAGCGGCTCATGCTTGCGCCCGGTCGGCTAGCGGGCGGCTCGCGCCGCGCGGAGCTCGAACATGCCGCGGAACATGGCGCCAATGTCGATCGGGGCGTCGTAGGGCTCGCCGCGCAGCTCACGATAGGCGCGCTCGACGTTGAACAGGATGCGCTCGGGCTCGGTCCAGCCGGCGTACGGGCCCAGGTCGATGCGCTTCGCGGCTTCGAGCGCCGGCAGTCCGGCGTTGAACCACTGCGCGGATTCGGCACGCACGTATTGCAGATACGCCTTCATCTCCCGGGGACCTTCGACGCCGCACAATGGCCCGTGTCCCGGAACGATGACCGCAGGATCGAGCGCGACGATGGTATCGAGCGCCGCGATCCAGCGGTCGAACGTGCCTTCCCACCCGATCGGCGTGCACAATCGGAAGAGGAGATCCCCTGTGAACACCACGCGCTGGGCCGGCAAGTGTACGATGACATCACCGGCGGTGTGCGCCGGACCGGCGTAGAGGAGATCGATAGCGATCCCGTCCAGGCTGAGCGCCAGCCGGTCATCGAACAATGTCGTCGGCGGTGTGAGCTCGATGCCGGCGAAATCCCACATGGCCAAGGCGGCTGCAATCGACGCCGTCAGCGCGTCGCTGCTGCTCCCGGCATTGCGCAGCATCTGCATCATGGCGGGCTGTTCCTTCGTGAAGCACTCGGCACAGCGCCGATGGCCAATGATCTCGGCACCCCGAAACAGCTGGTTCCCCCAGCAATGATCGCCGTTGTGGTGCGTGTTGACGACCCGCTGCGCCGGCGCCTTCCAGACGCGCGCATACTGGTCGATCAATTGGCGCGTGTGGGGCAGATCCCAGAAGGTGTCGACCACCAGCCCACCACCGCGGTTGATCAACCCCGAGTTACTCGTCCCGAGGCCGCGATCTTCTTGCAGACATACGAAGACGTCGGTTCCGATCTCGCGCAGCTCCATAGGCGCGACTAAAACAACATCGACACGCCGAGCGCAAGCGTCTGCCGTGCGCCCCAGCTCGCGCAACTGGCCTTCGATCTGCTGAGCTTGTCCGCAGATTCACGCCGATTTTCGCAGATCCCTATCCACTCAGCATTTGCTTGGTTCGCGACTCGGCAAGTCGCAGCGACCAATCCTGTCCTGCGGCTCCCCGAAGGGGGGAGCGGGTCATGGAAAAGACGCCGGCCGCAGGCCTAGTTGGGGAGCTCGCAGACGAACGTGGTACCGGTGCCTTCGGACGACAGGCAGCGCAAGCGGCCGTGGTGGCGGTGCTCGACGATATCGCGGCAGGAGCTCAGGCCCAAGCCGCTGCCGTTGGACTTCGTCGTGAAATGCGGATCGAAGATCAGCGCGGTCAGCGGTGCCGCGATACCCGGTCCGTTGTCGGTAACCGACAGCACCGTCTTCTTCGCGTCCTGCCGCACAGCCACCAGGATCGTGCCGCCCGGCGGCAACGCCTGGGCGGCATTGATCACCAGATTCACAATGACACGTTTCATGTCGAGGACATGACATGTCACCGCATTGATTGGCGGCTCGACGTGCACGCGGACATTCACTTTCTTCAGATCGCTCTGGAGCACGAGGTCACGCTCCAGGCACTCCCGAACCAGCGCGTCGAGCTGCACCGCCTGCTTCGTATATGGCGCTTCAGTCCCGCGCGCCCGCTGCAAAGCCGTCTGCATCAGGTCCCGCAGCTCGTCTTGCGCGTGGAGGATGAAATCCAGGAACTTGCGGTGTCCATCGGCGGCCGGCAGGCTGTCAAGGACGAGCGACGCACCGCCGAGCACATTGACAAGATTGAGCATGTCATGCACGAGCATATTGACCTGCTCGCACGCCGTCTGCGTGTCGTCGAGGGTTCCACGCAGCCGCCGGCCGATGGTCCGCATCAGCGCAGCCATGGCCTCCGGCTCGCCGCGCAAATAGCGCTCGAAGGCCTGCCGCGGCATCTCCAGCAGCGTGACTTCTCCGAGCGCACTGACCGAAGCACTGCGCGGTGCAGACTCGAGCAGAGCCAGCTCGCCGATGTAGTCGTGCGGCCCGACCGTGGCAATCGCCCGCGTGCCGCGGAAGATCCGCAGCTGACCTTCGAGGACGATGTACAGGGACGATCCAGTCGACCCGTACGAGAACAGCACCTCTCCGTGGGCCAGCGTCCGCAGTAGACAGCCACGAATCAGTCGTTCGAGTACTTGGGGTTTGAAGGTCTCAAACAGATCAATACTGCGCAAGGCGCATACGATCTGCTCATCGGTCATTCCCTCGCTTGGAAACGCTTCACATAGTGCCTGCACTTGACAGCCCGTCCTCGCGGAAGGCTCACAGCAAAGGTCGAGCCAGGGACGAGCAACGACCGTCCTCCCTGACCGCAACGGTGCCGAAACACGTCCGCACCGTCACGGCCGTCACGTCCAATGAGCCAGCGCTGCAGGATTGGCGGTGACGCCAATTGCCGGCACGGCGCGGGTGGGACTACTTCTTGCCGGCCAACTCATCATACAGGGTGACCTCTGGACGGCCATCCACAAGGCCCCCGATCGCCCCGAAGAACTGCATCATCGGCTCACTGCTGCCGTGCACCGCCAGCGCATCTTGATCGCGATAGACCTCATAGAACACAAATTCGCTGGGGTCGGCCGTCGAGCGATACAGCAGATACGTCAGTGCCCCAGGCTCGTTGGCGGTGACGTGGGCTATCATTTTGTCGGCGGCTTGCCGAAAGGCCGTCTCGCTGCCGGCCTTCACCTTCAGTC
>CAZTDK010000429.1:0-6033 GCA_964611965.1 uncultured Binatia bacterium (SeqCode)
GCCCTGCAGGAAGGTTTCCAGCCAGATGAGCGATTCGATGTCCAGGTGATTGGAAGGCTCGTCGAGCAGCATGGCGCTCGGGCGTCTGAGCAGGATGCGCGCCAGCGCGACGCGCATCTTCCAGCCGCCTGAGAGGCGGCCGACGTCGTCGTCCATCACCTCCTGGGTGAAGCCCAAACCGGCGAGCACCTCGCGAGCCCGGGCGTCGAGCGCGTAGCCATCGAGGTCCTCGAAGCGGGCTTGCGTTTCCCCGAAGCGTTCGATGAGGGCGTCCATGTCGCCGGCGTATTCCGGATCGGCCATTGCGTGCTCGAGCTGGCGCAGCTCGGCGGCAACCCCTGACACCGGGCCCGCGCCGTCCATGACCTCGGCGACCACCGGGCGCCCGGACATCTCGCCGACGTCCTGGCTGAAGTAGCCGATACTCACGCCGCGATCGATCGAGATCTGGCCGTCGTCGGGGGTCTCCTCGCGATTGATCAGGCGAAAGATGGTGGACTTGCCGGCGCCGTTGGGCCCGACCAGGCCGACCTTCTCGCCGCGATGAATGGCCGCGGACGCTTCGACGAAGAGAATCTGCCGGCCATGTTGCATGGAGATCTGGTCGAGTCGAATCATGGCAGGCGGTGTCTAGCGGGAACCGGTGCCTGACGCACGGTCTCCGGCGGGGTCGCATTCCCGCACGACGCCTCCGGTACTTGAGTGTTACAGTCGGACGAGGCGCCCCTGGTGTCGCGTGCCCGCCAGCCTCCATTGGCGGACAAGCAGGAGGGACAGGCCGGCGTGCAAGGCCGCGGCCGGCCACAACAGCGGCCCGACCCATTCACCGCCGATACCGACGTAAACAAAATAGAGCGTCGCCAGCACGTTGTAGGTCAGCATGGCCCGAGCAGGAGGCGTGTTGGCAGTGGCATCGCGTCCCGGCGAACACGCCAGCCCCAGCGAGAGCAAGCCGAAACCAGCGACGTGCCCAAGGGCAATGCTTGGGCCGGAAATGTCGGCAGCGAGCAGCAGCCGAACGACGACCGCAGGCATGGCGATCAAGGCCAATCCCGTAGCCGTTTCGATGAGGGCGCAGAATGTCAACAACAGATTCATCGTATTCATGGCGCCAGGCAGGCGGCTCTTTGGGACCACCTGCCTGGCGGATTGAGGTCGTGGTTGAGAGCCATCGCCTTCGCGAGTAGTCGTATGTTGCGCGCGAGTCAAATCCCTGCGACGGCGGCCCCGAGCGACCAATCCTGTCCTGAGGCTCTCCGAAGGGGGGAGAGTCCATAGAAGAGACGCCGGCCGCAGGCCCTAGTCGTGGGCCTTGGCGGCGGCTTCGGCGGCGGCCTTTTGATCTTCCGCCGACAGCTGTTCCGGCCCCAGCTTGAAGGTCAGCTTGTCGATGGTCCCGGTGAAGCGGAACGGCAGCTTGTAACTCTCGTCCACCGGCGTGCGCGTATCCAGGCCGATGTCGAAGGTCTCGTCGATCGACATGAGCAACGGAATCGTGTGCGCGATCGTCTTGCGGGCGAACTCCTTGCCGTCAACCGAGAGCACGCCGGTGCCGCCCTTGGCGGGACCGGGGCCATCGTATTTGAAGTCGAACACAATGGTGTGTTTGCCGGGCTTGAGCGCCGAGCCCAACCAATCGTGGCCGCCCACACCGCCTTCCCAACGGAACTGCTCCAGGTCGAGGAAGTTGTAGTCGAACACCGGCTTGCCTTTGAGCAGGTAGAGACCATAGCCGCCGAAGCGCCCGCCCATAGTTACGATCATGCCTTCCGCCCCACCTTTGGGGATCGTCACCTCGGCCGTGATGGTGTAGTCGCGGTCCAAAACGCTGGGAGCATTGCCGACGGGGATGCCGGCATTCTCACCGGTGTAGGTGAAAACAGTTTTCCCGGCGACCGCGCTCGGCCGCGGCGTCAGCAAGCGCGAAAAGGCCGTGTTGTCCAAGGGAAAGACGTTGTATTTCGCCGCCTCGGTGGCGAACAACGCCTGCATCTCCTTGAGCTTGTCGGGATTCTTGGCGGCAAGGTCGTTGTTTTGCGAGTAGTCCTCGGCGATGTTGTAGAGTTCCCACTGGTAGCCATCGACGACATTGGGCAACTTGCCCGTCGCCAGGTCCCACGGCGGGGCGAATGGTGTCGTGTTGGCCATCCAGCCATCGTGGTAGATTCCTCGATTGGCGGCCATCTCGAAATACTGCGTGTCGCGCTTCGAGGGCGCGTTGGCGTTGGCCTTGTCGAATGTATAGGCCATGCTCACCCCTTCGATCGGCCGCTGCGCAATGCCGTCGACCGTGACCGGCGCCGGAATGCCCGTCGCTTCGAGAATCGTCGGCACGATGTCAATGACATGGTGGAACTGGCTGCGGATGCCGCCGACATCCGTGATGTGGCCGGGCCACGATATGGCCAGACCCTGGCGTGTGCCGCCGAAGTGCGACGCCACCTGCTTGGTCCATTTGAAGGGCGTATCAAACGCCCACGACCACCCCACCGCCATATGCGGGTAGGTTTTGTCAGAGCCCCAGTCTTCATAGTGCAAGAGCTGCAGCGGTTCAGGTTCTTTCAGGATACCGTTGTAGGCGGTGAGCTGGTTGTACGCGCCGTACAGGGTGCCTTCCGGGCTGGTGCCGTTATCGCCGCAGATATAGATGATCAGCGTGTTGTCGAGTTTGCCCATATCCTCGACCGCTTGGATGACGCGGCCGATCTCATGGTCGGTATACGCGGCATAGCCGGCGAACACCTCCGCCTGGCGCGCGTAGAGTTTCTTTTGCAGGAAGGAAAGCGAATCCCACTTCGGTATCGAATCCGGCCACGGGGTGAGCTGGGTGCTGGCAGGGATCACGCCGAGCCGTTTCTGATTGGCGAAGATCTGCTCGCGCAATTTTTCATAACCCATGTCGAACTTGCCTTTGAACTTTGCAATCCACTCTGCCTTGGGCTGGTGCGGTGAGTGGGTACCGCCGGGCACGTAGTAAAGGAAGAACGGCTGGTCGGGCGCGGCGGCGTTGAGACTACTCATGTACTTGATGGCCTCGTCGGCCAGATCGGTCGTGAGGTTGTACCCGGCCTTGCCGACCCACGGGAAGATTTGGGTGTGGTCTTTGAACAGATAGGGCGTCCACTGGTCGGTCTCGCCGCCCATGAAGCCGTAGAAATACTGGAAGCCCATCCCCGACGGCCATTGGTTGAAGGGACCCGCGGCGCTGTATTGATAGGTCGGCGTGTTGTGGTTTTTGCCGAACCACGACGTGGCAAAACCATTATCCCGAAGGATCGTGCCGATGCTGGCGTTCTCCGGGCCGATGACGGAATCGTATCCGGGGTAGCCCGTGGACAACTCGCCGATCACGCCCGAGCCTACCGAGTGATGGTTGCGCCCGGTGATCAGCGCCGCTCGCGTCGGCGAGCACAGCGCGGTCGAGTGGAACTGCGTATAGCGCAATCCCGCCTTGGCGATACGGTCCAGCGCGGGTGTTTGGATGACGCCGCCAAAGGTCCCCGACACGCCGTAGCCCTGGTCGTCGGTCATGATGAGCAGCACGTTAGGCGCGCCCTTGGGCGGCACGACGCGCGGCGGCCACCATGGCGTGGACTCCAGGGCGCTTTCCTTGATCACGCCGCCGAACGGCAGCGGGGGCGGCGGAATTTGTTTCCCATCAAGCGTCAGCGTGGCGCTCGGGGAGCCCGGTACACCGACGATCTGCTGCGCCCCGGAGGGGATCGGCGCCAGCAATGTGGCGAGCAGAATGAGCAGTCTCACGGCTGATGGACTTGTCTTCACGGCGATGATCTCCTTTTGGAATATCTGAAATGTCTCGGCTGAATGCAGTCAACAATTATCGCGTTCGCATTCGTTGTCAAGTAACGGATCAGCACCTGTGAGCGGCGCCATCTTGCCCGGCAGGCCCCGTAACACGGAAATGATCGGAGGTGCGGTCGGCCACTTGCGGAAGCCCTGGCGCCGAGCAGGGGGGCTTTGCCGTTTCCCGTCTTTGTCGTTCGACGTCTGCGAAGCGGGCGGGCGGCCCTGGCGAGCCGCCCGCCGTGTTTCCTTCGACTACTTGCCCTCCTGGGCCTTGATCATCTTCTCGACCTGTTCCTTCACTGCACTCAGGTTGAATGAGGCCGGGTCCTGCATCGGCGGGTAATCCACCGCCGTCATTGCCAGTTTCATGGCTGCCTGCTGAACCGCGACGAAACGCCAGGCCTCACGGCCGAAGAACTCGTTTCCATAGCCCCAGGCGCCGGTCGCGGAGGTTTCGCCGAGCAGCATCGGGGTTCGCTCGAACGGATCTTGGCGGAGGTTCACCAGCATGGGCATGTCAGTTGACGTCTTCGGACCGGGCCAACCGCCCGGCTGCTGGAAGAAGATGAACTTCATGTCGTCGAGCCGGATGGCCCCGAGCATCGCACCGCCGAAGTAGAAGAGCTCATGCCGCGCGGAGGGCGCCTTGCCCTCGAGCAGGGCCATCTGGTTGTACCCATCGAGATGGTTTTTATAGGTCTGGTCACCGAGCTTCACGCCCTTCAGCAACTGGTCGATGATGTTCGGATTGCCCGCAGCGGCCACCAAGGTGGGGAACCAATCGAGGCCGGAGAAGATTCCGTTCTCGACGCTGCCCGGCTTGATGTGCCCCGGCCAGCGCGCGATCGCTGGCACCCGGAAGCCGCCCTCCATGATCGTGCCTTTGGTGGATTTGAACGGCGTCGTGCCGCCATCCGGCCAGGTGAACACTTCCGCCCCGTTGTCGGTGGTGAAGACGACGATGGTGTTGTCGGCTTCGCCGATGTCATCCAGGTGCTTCAACAAGGCGCCGATACTATCGTCCATTTGGGTCATGCCGGCTTCTTCCAGCCCATAGTTGGACTGGTTGTTCATCAGGGCCTGGTACTTCGGAGACAAGAACGTCCAGACGTGCATCCGCGTCGTGTTGTGCCAGAGGAAAAACGGTTTGCCATCCTTTTTGGCCTTGTTCATGAAGTCGCTGGTGGACTTGACCAGCACCTCGTCGAAGGTCGTCATGTCGTACTTGGCCTTTGGCGTGATATCGTGCATGTTCGGTACGTTGGACATGTCAGGGAATGGCGCCAGCGGTCCTTCGTCGACGATCTTCTGTTTCCCAACCGCGCCCCAGCGCGGCATCACCGTAGCGTCATCCGTATCGGTCGCCGAGCAATGCACCAGATTGCGCGGACCGTGCTCGTCGCGGTAGGTCGGATCATTCGGGAACGAGTACCAGTACGGGTCCGACATGGCATCGAGGTGGTACAGGTAACCGAAGAACTCGTCGAAGCCGTGCACGCAGGGCAGGAACTTGTTCAGGTCGCCGAGGTGGTTCTTGCCGAACTGTCCTGTGGCGTAGCCTTGCGCCTTGAGCGCGGTGGCGATGGTTGAGGCCTGTGCCGGCAACCCCACGTCGGCCCCGGCTTGGCCCACGGTCGTCATTCCCGTGCGGATCGGCAGCTCTCCCGTGATGAAGTTGGCGCGGCCTGCCGTGCAACTTGCCTCGGCGTAGTAGTCCGTGAACAGCATGCCCTGGGCGGCGAGCTGATCGAGGTTCGGCGTCTTGCCGGACATCACGCCGCGGTGATACGCGCCGACATTGAACCAGCCGACGTCGTCTCCCATGATCACGAGGATATTGGGCTTCTTCGTTTGCTGGGCGCGTGCGACATTGCCGCCGGTGACAGCCAGGGCTGTGGCCAGCGCCAACACGTGAACATTGGTTCTCCGGAATACTGCACTCTTCATAAACGTTCCCCCTTTACTGTCTTGTAGTGCCGATCTAGACCTTGCCGTTGATCCTCCGAACCGATCCCCTGACCTGGAAGGCCGTAGCGAGTGCAACGTGCTGCCGACCATAAGAAGACGCCGGCCGCAGCCTCACGGGGCGGGCACTACGCGATAGTAGAGACCATTCGCACCGTAGGTCGGTTTGAACCACGTATTGCCGCACAGATAGTAGGTCGTACCGCCAACGTTGGGTGAGGCGCAGCCTGCAGGCACCGTGGCATAGATGGCATTCATCGC
>CAZTDK010000430.1:0-6025 GCA_964611965.1 uncultured Binatia bacterium (SeqCode)
CCGTGGGAAGAGAAGCACGGTGCGGATGTGAAGGCGACCGAGCCCAAGAAGGATCCGAACGCCAGTGACGGCTAAGCGCATCACCTTCGACCGTTCGCTGTACCTGCCCGCTGCTGTCGAGGCGGCGGCGGTGGCCTATGCGAACCATGCCACCATCGCGTTGACCAGCGGTTCCGATGCGCTGGTGGCGGAGATTTCCGCGGTCGTTGGAGACGATGCGGAGATCGTGGTGCACGCTTTCTGCAATCACGTGCTGCACGAAACCATTGGGCGGATGCGCTCCGCGGCGCCGCCGGAGATTGGCTAGTGGAGCAGCGCAGTGTCGCGGTGGTGCAGCCGGAGCTTGCTGAGGACAACCTGGGGTTTTTTCGGTGGGGCTCCATCGCCGGCAAGGTCTTGGTGACCACCGATAGCGGTGACTGGGTGTTCCTGACGGAGAGCGCGTTCGAGGACCTTCTGGCCGGACGTGTTGTCGCCGGGCACGCCCGCTTCGAGGAGGTGCAGCGCAAGGGCATTATCCGCGACGGCCTGGATCTCGACGCGTTCGCCGAGCGCATGGGCCGGCGCAATCGGCATGTGCGCAGCGGTCTGCACGTGCACGTCGTCATGCTGACAAGCCGCTGCAATCAAGGCTGCGCGTCTTGCCGAGTGGCGGGCGCGCCCGCTGCGGGCACGAATGGCGACATGCGCCCGGAGACCGCCGAGAAGATTGTCGATCTCGCGCTGCAGAGCACTGCGCCTTCCATTACCTTCGAGTTTCAAGGACAAGGCGGCGAGCCACTGCTCAATCTCGATGTGCTCCGGCATCTCGTCGACCTGGCGCGGGTGCGCAATCAGCAGGCGGCCGGCAAGACATTGACGTTCAGTGTGCTCAGCAACTTCACCGGCATGACCGTTGAAGCCGCCGAATGGCTGATCGCCAACGATGTGCTGGTGTGCACCAGCCTCGACGGACCGGCGCACGTGCACGATGCCAACCGGGAGTGGAAGCACGGCAGCGCGCACGCCCAGGTGGTGCACTGGATCGACTACCTCAACCGCCGCTACGTCGAGCTCGGGCGTGATCCACGCGTGTGGAACATCGACGCGCTGTTGACCACGACGCGGCCGATGCTCCATGCATGGCGGGACGTCGTCGATGAGTATGTGACGCGCGGCATGCGCAGTATCACCCTGCGGCCCCTCAATCCTTCCGCGGTACCACGCGACCGCTGGGCAGCCCTCGGCTACACCGCGGCGGAGTATCTGGACTTCTACCGTCATGCCCTGGACTACATTCTGGAATTGAACCGACGAGGCGTTGAGCTCGTCGAGCGCACTGCATCGATCTTCCTCATCAAGATTTTGACCGCTGACGATGCTGGGGTCGTCGACCTCCAATCTCCCAGTGGCGCGGGCACCGCTCAGATCGCCTACGATTGCGACGGACGGATATTCCCCGACGACGACGCGCGCCGCCTCGACGCCAGCGGCGATCCCTTCTTCGAGCTGGGGGATGTCCGAAACCAGACCGTGTCGGGTCTCGTTCAACACCCGACCGTGCGGGCCATTGCCGCAGCGTCGCTTCTCGATGCGCAGCCGATGTGCGCGGAGTGTTGGAACAAGCCGTTCTGTGGCTTCTCTCCGGTGCGCAACTTCGTGACGCAGGGAGACCTCTTTGGACAGCGGCCCCGGTGCTTCGAATGCCGGGAGCACAAAACCGTGTCGGCTAGACTGTTCGAGCTGCTGGCCGCGGACGGCGCAGCCACGTCCGAAATCCTCAAACGCTGGGCGAGCACGCGACCGCGTGTCGGCGGCGAACGCGCCTTGAAGGACGCACCGTAGTCCAGCAGATCAGGAAATTTCGGAATCACGAAGGCGGAAAGATAGGGATCTCGTTCTGCTCCTTTTCGTGCTTTCGCTCTTTCGTGTTTTCGTGATGCGCATTTGACGGCTCGGCGATCTTGGGCTCACCGTAGATTTTCTCGCGCTCACGAGCTCTGGATCTGCGGCTCAGCTGGCGCGCTGCATGAAGGCGACCAAATTGTCGAGCTCATCGACGCAGACGCCGTGCTGGCGGAAACGCTCCGCCAAGCGCTCCTGCATGTCGGTTGCCCAGACGTCGTCGAGTGCATACTCGATTCCGTGACGCCGGTAGAGATGGCGGATGCGTTCCGGGAACTGCATGCGGTCGATGCGCACGGCTTTGATGAAGGGCCCGAGACGATCAACGAACACGTCCACGTCCATCGGCAGCATCGGTTGGATCACCGCCACCGTGAAAATGCCCGCCTTCGCGAAGACTTCCAGGGCGTCGAGGCGCGCATCGACGGGATCGGCGCCCGGCTCGATCATGGAGCGGTAGCGGTCGTCGTTGGTCGGGATCGAAAAGCCGACCGCCGCCTGCGGGAATTGGCGCAGCAGCTCGACATCATCGAGGGCACGCACGGCACGCGTGAGAATGAAGGGGACGAAACCGCTGCCCAGCATGGCCGTGAGGCAGCCCCGCGTCACGCGGTACTTTCGTTCGACCGGTTGATACGGATCCGTGAGAATCGGGCTCATGCGCACGACGCCGGGAGGGCGGTCGCGCAGCTCGCGTGCTAGCACTTCGGGCGCGTTCACCTTGATGTCCAGGCGCCGTCCCCAGGGCATCTGCGGCAAGCCTTCCATGCTCCAGGACAGATCAGCTCGCTGTGCGACATAACAGAACTCACAGCCGATCATGCACCCCACATAGGGGTTCAGGTAATAGTGCCCGTCGCCTTCCTGGAACAACACCCGGTCGACCAAGATCTCCCGCACGGCTGTCTGCCGCGCCGTGGTCGGGCGATCCACCAGCGGCAGGAGGTGCTCGCGGTTACGGATCATGCGTACCACCGCGGCGACGAAGCGCGCCTCGCGCCCCGTCAGTGCGCCGTTCTCCTGAAAATTAATGCGCGCGCAGATGTTGAAGCGCACCGAGCGGTCGAAGCATGGCTGCTCGTCATTGCGCGGCTCTATTTCGATGAGCAGCACGCGCCCTTCAAACTTCACGTACAAGCAAATGCCCTGTTCGACATCCCAGCTCAGCACCGTGACCCCCGCGGTCGGCGTACGCGGCTGCAGCAGGGGTGCCAGCAACTGCCCGACGAGCCCGTCGAGCGGGCGCCGCACCGGCTCGGATTTCATCAGGCTCGGACCTGCGGTCGGCGGACCTGCGGTCGGCGTCATTTCTATGATCCGCTCCCCTCCTTCGACGGCGCTCAGGACAGGGTTGGGTCGCTGCACACCGCTAGGTCCGACGGGCTGCTGACGGCCGGCCGCAGTGCCAGGATGCGCTTTCTGTCGGGTCGCCACGGGGCGTCGCGCCGCCTACGCTGCCCCCTTGCTGGGAGTGGGTGTGAGAGCGGGCTCCGTCGGCATCTGGATATCGATTTTTTCGAGCGACACACCCGATTGCTCCGCCTTCTTTGCCTCCGAGCGGCGCTTGGCCTCGAACAGGCGGACGCCCTGCTCGGAGACGAAGCCCACCGGTGGCGCGTCCGTTGGTCGCATCTCCGGCGGCGGCATATCGCCGCCCACTTGCTTCTTCTTTTCCCGCAAGGCCGCCGACTCGGCGATGCGCGCCTCGAAATCCTGCTTCCACTCCCCGAGGCTTCGGAATTTGCTGAAGCTGGGATCGCCGGCGTCGAAGATGATCCGCTCGACCACTTTGTCGAGGGAGATGGAGAGCGGCGACAACTCGGCCGGATCGTAGGCGTTGCCGCGATCAAACAACCCGCCGCAGATCTGGCGGACGGTGCAGCGGCTGCAGCCCGGGGCGTAGATGTGCTCCCAGTCCGTCTGCCGCACGGTCTGCTTGGCGTCGAGGAAGTGGACAATGCGCTCCTCTCCCTTGACGATCTTGCGTGTCTCCGTGCTCGCCCAGGGGAACGCGTGCATGTAGCACAGCGGCACCTTTTCCACCCGAAACGAACGTCCGGTGCGGTCCAGCAGCGCCATGGCGAGGTACAAGGAACGCTTGAAGTCCGCGAGGCGCGGCGTGAACTGCGCTTGGTTGACCTCGGCGCGGCCCATGGATGGATCCAGGTTGTTCCAGACGAAGTGGCGGATGTGCGGGTGATGAATGATCCAATGACGAATATTCTCGTGCAGGTGATCGGCATTGAGCTTGTTGATCACGCAGTTGATGTTCACCTCGATGCCGTACTTGTGCGAATTCTCGACCGCCGCGTACGCCTTCTCCAGCGTCCCCGCCGTGCCGCGCAGGCGCTCCTCGACCTCGGGGCGCACGGAGTAGACCGAGACGTGCGTGAGTCGCAGACCCGCTTGCGCCATCTCTTGAGCGAACGATGCGTCAGCCATCCGCGTGCCGTTGGTGATCATGCGCACGTGCAAGCCCTGGTCGGTGGCGTACCGGCAGATGACCGGCAGCTCGGGATGCAGCGACGGTTCCCCGCCGGTGAGGATGATGCCGTAGTAGCCACGCTTGACGAAATCATCCACCAGTACCTTCATCGTCTCGAAGGTATGGACGTACGGCGTCGTGGGGTTGGAGCAAAAACCGCAAAAATGATTGCAGTGCCTGACAACCTGAATGTAGCCGATGTTTGCCACGAGCCGCCATGATGGCACCGCAAGACCGCGGGAGTCAATCAAACTCTTTCGGCGGGGATCGGCTCGTAGGGGTCCTTCCTGGTCTCGGATCCGGCATCCTCACGGACGCCCTTCAAGCCTCGCCGGGCCCATCTCTGAAACGGGGAGGCGAGTCCCGCTGCCGGGGAAAGCCGCTCCCCGAGTGGACCGCGAAAAAGGTGGCACCGCCTCCGCCGAGTCTTCTGCTATCGTGGCTATGCGCCGCGCGGAATGAGTTTGTGAGAGTCTTCCACTGTGACCACTGCCAACAGCTCGTTTTCTTCGAGAACACGCACTGTGTCAGCTGCAATCATCCGCTCGCCTACCTGCCGGACCAGGGGGTTGTTGCGTCGCTCGCACCAGCGGGCGCCAACACCTGGCGGCGTGCATCGGCTCAGGCGCAAGCGCCCGTCTACCGACTCTGTGCAAACTACGACCGTGAGAATGTCTGCAACTGGGCTGTGTCGGATGCGAATTCTGACGCGCTCTGTACGTCGTGCCGTCTCACTCGGGTGATCCCCGACTTGAGCCAGGCCGGTAACCGCGAGGCGTGGTACCGAATGGAAGTGGCCAAGCGTCGGCTGGTGTACAGTCTCCTCAATCTGGGGCTGGTATTGAAGAACAAAGTCGACGACCCGGTGCGCGGACTGGCGTACGAATTTCTTGCCGACTCGCCGGGGGCAGGAGCCACCCACGTCGTTACCGGGCACGACAGTGGAGTCATCACGATCAACCTGGCGGAGGCCAATGATGTGCAGCGTGAAGCGTATCGGATTCGGCTGGGTGAGCCCTATCGTACGCTGCTCGGTCACTTCCGCCACGAGATCGGTCACTACTTTTGGGATCAACTACTTCGGGACAGTGACCGGATCGCTGCCTTTCGGGGGCTCTTTGGCGATGAAAGACACAACTACGACGACGCGTTGAGGCAGTACTACGACCGAGGCGCGCCGAACGACTGGCAGCAGCGGTTCATCAGCAGTTATGCCAGCTCGCACCCATGGGAGGACTGGGCTGAAACGTGGGCGCACTATCTCCACATGACTGATGCGCTGGAAACAGCCGCCGCCTGCGGCTTGTCGCTGCGGCCCCGACGGACGGACGAACCATCGCTGCGATCCGATATGCGTGCGAGCTTTCACATGCCATTCGAGCGCATGATGGACGACTGGTTTCCGCTCACCTATGTGCTCAACAACTTGAATCGCGGGATGGGGCTGCCCGACGGCTATCCGTTTGTTCTGTCCGCACCCGTCATCGACAAGCTGCGGTTCGTGCATGAGACAATTCGCGCGGCATAGGCCTGTCGCACTCGGAGCTCTCCAGCAACCCAACGGGGAGCGGGCCATAGAAAAGACGCCGGCCGCAGGCCCCACGCGTCGGGCTTGGAATTTTCCAGCGACCCAACGGGGAGCGGGCCATAGAAAAG
>CAZTDK010000431.1:0-6023 GCA_964611965.1 uncultured Binatia bacterium (SeqCode)
CTCCCGGTTCGCGCGGCGGTCATAGAATGAGGGGGCCATCAAATGCAACGGCTGGTTTGGTCCCATGATGCTCCGCGCGCGATACGTCGTCTGCACCGAGAAAGTAGAAGCGCAGGCTGTCCTCGCTCGGCTCGAACAGGTCCAGCAATATCGCCCTCAACTGGGCCCACAGCGCTCCATCCACACTACACTCGAACACCGAGAATTGGACGCGCTGGCCGAAATTCTCGCAGGCCTTGGCGATTCGCCTAAGGCGTCGACGACCTTCCTTGGTCTCCGTGGACACGTCGTAGGTGACAAGGACGACCATGATTGGCTCCCCTATCCGGCCGGATGGAATGGCGGGAAGTCGGGCAGATCGCCACGAAGGGTGCGAACGAGCAGCCTTGCTTCCAGCTGGGGTAGTACGCCCCATGTCGTCTCCTGACCGAGGATGGGGTGTTGAATGGCCTGCGCCTTGCGCTCTTGATGCATTTTGAGGACTAGCTTGCGAGCCTCATCCTTGAGCTCGACGGCACCGGAATCTGTGTGAACGAAGTCGTCCGGGCGCAACTGTTGGTTGTTGAGCAGCGTAAGGACGAGGCGATCGGCGACCAGGGGACGAAGATGCTCCATCAGATCAAGTGCAAGCGCGGGGCGTCCTGGACGCAGTGCATGTAAAAACCCGAACGCGGGGTCGAGCCCGTTGCTTTGCAATGCAGACAAGCAGTCATTCATGAGCAGGGCATAGGCAAACGAGAGTAAGGAATTCAGCGGATCACGTGCCGGCCTGCGCTGGCGGCCGGTCCATTCGAAGTGGTCCTTCTGCTGGCGAACAAGATCACCGAACACCTCGAAGTATCGCGCCGCACCTTCACCCTCGCATCCGCGCACTTGATCGTGGGTGTCCATCCGATCGGGATCGATGCCTCCCAACAGACGGGCCGCTGCAGTCAGCCGGACTGCCGCGTCGCCGTCGGCCTCCCGGGCAGCCCGCTGGAGCACGTGGCGTTGGTTGGCGAGTTTGCCGCGGACGATCGACTTGGCAATGCGCAGACTTGCCGCCGTGTCGAGGTGCGCGCGAACTTGGTTCAGGCGAAGGACCGCTCCGGATTGCGTCGTACCTTCCACACGCCCCCGGAACCGGCCGTGCTCGCTGAGAAACACCACGCTGACGCCGCGTTCGAGGCACAACGCCATCAAGTCGGGACTCATGTAGGTCGGGCCGAAACAGACGACGGACTCCAAGTGGTGGATCGGCACCCGCAGGCGCATGGTTTTCTCGACGTTCACCGTAATCGTTTCCCCCTGCTTGAGCAGGGCTGTTTCGGGCGTCGTGACGTAAAGGGTGTTGAGCGCGACGCTCATGTCCTCCTCGGCGCGAGGTCTCGCATGTACGCGTTCACCGCTGCCTGGCTGGGCAGGCCGGGGAGACAAACGGAAAGAAGGCTACAGCGTTCGCACTTCGGACCGGGCTCGGGCGGCGGAGTCTTCAGTGATCGCAGCATCGCGGCAATTCCCAACGCCGCCGCTTCGGTTTCGCCTCTAAGAGCAACGTCGAAGGTTACCTCTCTCCGGCGGCGGGAGCGGCCGAAATAGATGGCGCCGTGGACGACCGGAACACCCAGCATCTCTTCGAGACACAGCGCCTGCGCGCAGAGCTGCAGCTCCGCGTGGCGGAAGTTGGTCTTCGCTCCGCGCTTGTATTCAACCGGGTAGGGGTGGCCGACGCCGGGATATGCCGGATCGGCAAAGAAGACCACCATGTCGGCGCGTCCGACCAATGAAAGGCGATCGCAGCGCAGCGGCAGCGCCCGCGCCTTGCGCAGACCGGGGCGTTGCTCCAGTCCCGGCAGATCGACGAGCTCGTGGAGATGGTGCCCCTCCACGGTCAGGCGGTTTTCGGCCCACAGACCTTCGACGTGGATGAGCCCGCACTGCCGGCGGCAGAAGCTCCAGTGCTCTAAGGCCGAGATCGGGACGAGGAGCTCGTCGTCCTCCATTCGTCTCACACTACCCATGCCCCTGGTTCGTTTATGAAGGTCTGCAAACGAAAGACACCGGCCATGTATCCAAGAAAATCTGGATCGTACTCATAGCCCCAGCTGTAAATTTCAGCACGCCCAGGCAACTGAGCGAGGCCAAGTTTGTCGATCTTGGTCGCCCAGAGCTGAACGCTGCCGCCCAACAATTCTTTGAAGCGAACAGGTTGCCGCTCAACAATTTGCTTCTCAAGATCGGCATCCACCACAATAAGCCTTGTGTCTGCATCGATTACTCGACCGCATCGTTTGACCTCTGGGTAGTCGCGCGATGCTTCAGCCTTCACAAGCTCATCAGCCCCGAGACCGCCACGGATTGTGATCTCTTCGATCATCGCCTTGGTGACGACGCTGGCGGGGCTTGCGCGGTTGAGCTCATCCCCCGCGAGGAGTCGCCGTAGGATAGGAGCCGAGACGCTCGCTGCAGGGTGGTGGGTGACTCCCACATCATCGAGCGCAAAGTCGTAGACGGCACCGCCTCCTCCTGCGTCGTATTCGCCATGGCGGTTCACGCGTCCGCCAACCTGAATGATCGACGCTACCGCGAACCGTTCTCGAAATGCGCAGCGGAAGGACAGGTCCACGCCGGCTTCAACGCAACTTGTGGCGACGAGCGTCCAGTCGTCGTCTCCCTGACTCTTCAACCGAGTCTCAACCCGCCGAAGTATGCGGTCCCGATCCCGCGGCGTAAGCGCCGTTGAAAGGTGGCACGCGTCCGCGCCCGCTTGGCGCATAGCTCTGGCGACCACTGCCGCGCCTTGTACTGTATTGAGGATGACCAAACGAGGGCCGGGCGCGGATTGCACACTCGCAATCAGTCCGTTCACGGTTACGACGTGGTCGGCCAGTGGCTCGTATCGGACCCGATGTCGTTCTGCGGCGAAAACATCTATCGCCTGATCAGCCGGAAGCAGCTCGGGCAACTGCTTCGGTTCGCAGACAATTTCTTCGCGTTCCCAAAAGCGGGTTAGGGACCCGCTCGCAAAGACGACCCGACAACCCCAATTGTTCGTCAATATCTGCAACCATCGCCAGTTTTGCGGCCAGAGTTTAGCGGGCAATGCGGCGTGGGCTTCGTCCAAGAAGATCGCGCTACCCGGCAAAGCATGCAATTTTCGCAATGTCGCGGGATCACAGCCGGCGAGCGTCTCGAAGAAGCTGACTGCTGTTGTCAGAACGATCGGAGCCTGCCAGAGCACCGCAAGCTCGCGGTCACTCTGGTCATCGAAGTCGGCACGGTGGTGGTGTTCCACAACGATGCTCTCTGGGTCTTCTCCGTCCAGAACAAGCGCTGCGCGCAAACGTTTAGCCGTCTGCATCAAAATGTTCGTGTACGGCGCCACAATGATTAGTCGCCGGAGGCCAGCCTCCTGTGCTCGACGGATCAGATATGCAGCAACGGCTGTCGTCTTTCCCAAGCCGACAGGGCCTTCGCATGCAGCCATCGGTTCCTCTATACGCGCGTTTAGACACGCCTCGAAGAACGCGGCCCGGCGCCGATTGCGTGTTCGTTCCGCCTCAGTCTTACCGCTGGGCAAGCGTCGTACGTACTGACAGAGCGCGTTCAATCGTTCGGGCCACTGTGGAGCCAGCGTTGATGCTTGCAATCGTCCGGTATCAAAAAAGGCTGTGTCGCTGTGATCGGCGTCGACGAGACATGAGAGGGCAAGCCGCATTGCCAAGCCGTGCGCCGCGCCTTGCGGCTCCGGCTGGCATCGCCTAGCGACGGAATTGTGCATTTCCAAATAGTCGTTCAGGTACGTGTTCGTTCGCGCGATCTGTTCGTCGTGACGCTCCCGGCTGTCATCGTCGCGCCGCCGGCCGCGCAGTTTCGGACCAAGACCATCGGGATCGAAGTGGTTCTGGTTTCGAGGCAGACCGGGTGAATGGTGCCCGCGGACTAACCATGCAGCCATGTGGTTCCGCATTGCCGACAGATGAGCCACCCCCGCGTCGATGTGATCCCACTTGAGCCTGCAAAAGCGGCCCCCGCCCAATGCACTCTGATTGTCGGGATCGAGCTTGCCGAGATCGTGGAATGTCGCCGCTGCATCGATCGAGCCTAGGAACCCTGGTGGCAACTTTCTGGCATAGCGAAGCATCGCTTCGGCCCGCTCGACGGCTCCATGCCGCACGGCCTCAATGTGGCGCGCGTAGGGGTCCGCCCTTCCGGTGGCCCGTGAGGCTGAATGCGCGAGAGGGACTTGCGCATCGCGTTGCGCCACTTCGTTCAGCCCCATGATTTGACACACAGGTCCTCAAAGGAGGCGAGCCGCTCGCGCACGTCCCTCGGCAACTCTTTGGGGATCTCGTATTCGACGATGGAGTTGGAAGGCTCGTTGGCGCCCTTCGCTTTTGTTGGCGCTAGCGCATCTAGAATCAGCGAGTCTGGACACGATCCCAGAGATGACTTGTGTTCGGCGAACCACGCGTGCCGCATTTCAACATGGGGCCGCACCGCCGAGGCCGTGCTGTGGTATGCGTGCGGAATCAGGAAGTTCATGAGATCGATGTCCCTACTCGTGCATCCGCTTTTTCTTGCCATCATGGGATTGACGAAGAACGGCATAACGTACACCCCGTGGCGCACAACCCGCCAACCGAGGGGCGCCATCCCACGATCTTTGCCGGGTTCGACCCCGGCTTTGTTGGTCGTCGTCAGCCGCTCGATCTCAACCGGAGCGATGCTGATACCCGGGCCGAATTGTACAACGCCGGTGCTAATGAAGTGATCCTTCTCTCCCTGCTTCACGCCTTTGCCTTTGAGGTCCTCCAGAAACGTGTTGCCGAAGACGCGACCATCCCAGAACGCTGCGTTGAATTTGCCAGCGTCCATGTCAGAAATCTCGTCGCGGTTGCGACCCCGGCTTTCTAAAATTTTGTACTGCCGGTTGTCGCCATTGGCCTCCAGTTTCACCGCCCTTTTGGCCTCCAGCCACACCGGCCCCTCATGATCGGCCACAAGATCTCGCAGCTTACGCTTGAAAGAGACGGGTGAGATCAGCCCACGTCCGTCACCGTCCAGCGTGCGAGGTTCGCTCTCGGCGTCAGGATCGCCGTTCGGGTTGCTGTGCCGCACTTCAATTACCAGCAGGCCAGTTCCACGATTGAAAGTGCTGTCCTTCTCCTGCGTCATCCTTCGTCCTCCTTCTCGGTTTTGCTCTTCGCGTCGCCGGTCGGGTCAGTCTCCTCGTCACGTCCCTTGGGCAAGCCTGCTATGTAACCAAGCAACAACTCGGCTCTAAACTCGTCGTCGACCACGCAGCTCGCGAGCGACGCGGCCAACTCGTCCGCCAAAGGCTTCATTTCTCTTGCCTGTCGCAGTGCAACTCTGACTGTCCACCCACGCTGCTTTTCATCAGGCTTCTTGCTGCCGGCCATCTTGTCGATCCACTCGCGTTCGCGGGCGGCTTTCTTCGCCCAACCGTCGTACGGCTTCCACCTGCGGCCAAGAGTCGCTAGCGCTTTGGTAGGTGCACTTTGCGCAGTCGTGAACACCTGATTGCCGAGCAGCGAAGGCGGTAGGTTTCCGCCGCGGACGTGCGCACAGTATCCGGCGTGGACCGCGTCTGCCGCAGCCAAGAGCTGGCCAAGCTTGAACGCCGCTTCTCTCATATACACCTCCTTTGTTCGCCCGAGCTTGTGCAAGAGCAGGCCGAGCATCGCAACCGTCCGCAATGTTTCGCGTCGGTCGAATTTCTTCAGGGCATCAAATCTCAGTTTGTGAGCAGTTTCTGAAACAAGAGCGCCCCGTCGCCTGAGCACGAGCCGCAGGATTCTCCGGACTCGGTGCCGGCCGCTCTGTGCCTCGCTCGCCTCAAAGAACAGCGCCAACGCCTCGGCTGCGGGGAGTCCAAGCAATTCCTGCTTCTCGGTACCGCCGCGAATGAAGAGCTGTTTGCTGAACGGTATCAGTCCCAACGGGGCGATGTGGGGAGGCGCCATCGGTCGCGGCTTCTTCTCTCCTTTGCTCAAAACTGGCAGCGTGAACCAAGGGGGGAC